>DATDEV010000408.1:0-2929 GCA_036522995.1 Polyangiaceae bacterium | reverse complement strand
GAACTTGTCGCGGGCTGGCAGGTTCAGCCAAATCTGGAACAGCTCCAGAGGGTTGGGGCTCGCGCGCTCGAGCAGCGGAAACATCTCGGCGTGGACGATGCCCTTACCTGCGGTGAGCCACTGCACGTCCCCGCCGCCGTAGCGGGCGGCGGCGCCGAGCGAGTCCGAGTGATCGACCAAACCGCGGCGCACGACCGTCACTGTCTCGAAGCCGCGATGCGGGTGCGAGGGGAAACCCGGCACCACCTGGCCGTGATACATGCGCCAGCCGTTGGCGCTGTCGAAGTCCTGCCCCAGATTGCGACCGCTGAGTGACGCAGCGGGACCCAGCTCGGCGTTGCCGGAGGGGTAGGGGTCGTCGTGATGGACACAGAACAGGAAGGGGTCGAGCACCTTCCATTGGAAACCGAGCGGCTCGGTATGCTTGACCAGGTCGCGTGGCGGCGGAGTCGCTACCGGCCCGTCCTGGCGCTCGGGAGGCGCATCGCTGCGGCAGGCCGACACGACCGGCGCACTCACCATGGCTCCAAGCAAGGCGCGGCGGTCCATTGAGCTTTCTAACTTAGGCCGCCCCCGGGCGGCCGCAAGTGGCAGGGCCCGCAGTCGCAATTTGGGGCGAACTTTCGGCTATTTTCGCTGCCACTCGACTCCCGCAGAAACGTCATGGCATGACCTCCCGAGCATGCGATTTCAGCACCTTGCGGCACTCGCGCTCGGCCTTTCGATAGCTGTGGTCTCGGCTGCCTGCGGACGCGGCAGCGGTTCGCAAGCGCTGCCCTCGGGGACGTCTTCGGCGCAAGCGCAAGCGCCGCGCTCGCGCATCGCCGAGGCGCGGATTGCCGAAGGTGCGCGCTTGTTCGAGCACTACTGCCAGCTGTGCCACGCCAAGGACGCGACCGGGTACGCAGCGGACAACGCGCCGTCACTGGTCAGCAAGACCTTCCTCGAGAGCGCGCCGGACACGCAGATCGCCGCCGGCATCCGCATGGGCCGCCCCGGCACCGCCATGGCCGCCTACGGAAAGGGCCGCGGCGGGCCGCTCGACGAGCAGGACATCACGGCCATCGTCACCTTCTTGCGCTCGAAGGGCCCGAGCACCATTTCGCTGCCGCCGCTGAGCGCCAACGGCGACGTGCAAAAGGGCGCCCAGCTGTACGAGCAGAACTGCCAGTCGTGCCACGCCACCGCGACCACGCGCGGCAACGCGCCGAGCCTGCACAATCCCGAATTGCTCAACGGCGCCTCTCCGGCGTTTCTGCGTTACGCCGTCGTAAACGGTCGGCCGGGCACGCCGATGCCGCCATTTCTGGGCAAGCTCAGCGAGCGGGACGTGACCGACATCGTGACCTGGCTCTGGTCGTTCAAGCCGGCGCAGCCGACCGCGCCCGTCGCCAATCCGCTGGTGCCGACCGACCTACCGATCGTGATCAACCCCAAGGGCAAGCGCCCGAGCTTCACGCTGCGCGAGGAGCGCTTCGTGTCGTCGGAGCAGGTCAAGCAGGCGCTCGCTGCCAAGCAGCGCATCGTCATCATCGACGCTCGTCCACCTTCCGATTGGATCCAGTTTCGCATTCCCGGAGCGATCTCGCTGCCGTATCACGATCACTCGCAGCTCGAGCGCGTGCCCAATGACGGCACGTGGGTGGTGGCGTACTGCGCTTGCCCCCACCACGCTTCCGGCGAGGTGGTCGACGCTCTACGCAAGCGGCAGTATCCGAACACCGCTGTGCTCGACGAAGGCATCCTGTTCTGGCGTGACAAGGGTTACCCGCTGGCCGGCGACGCCGTGCCGGCTCGGCTGGCTCCCGGCGCCTCGGGCAAGCCCGCGCTGCCGGCCGCTCCAGGCTCGGCCGGCGCCCCGAAGCCCCCCAGCACCAAGCCCTAGCCGGCTAGCAGTCGGCGCATGCGCTCGATCCAATAGGCGTTGGTCAGTCGCGCCTGCACTTCGGGGCGCGCGAAGGCGCCGGCGTGCTCGGCGTGCCAGCGCGAAAGGTTCGGTTGGTCGATCTCGCGCCAGTCGTCGACGATCACGACCGGCAAGCCCTCGTACAGGGGATCGAGCGACGAGCGCTTGACGATCACGATGTTGCCGAGCACGAGCGACTCCCAGGTGCGATGACAATCCAGGCCGTTGCCGTGCGGGCTGACCACGAACGCGTAGCGAGTCTTCTCGCGCCATAGCTCGATCCGACGCAGCTTTTGCTGCTGGAAGATCACCTGCGGATTGCCCGCCAACATTCGCTGTACCTGCGGACGGTCGTCGCCCCACACCTGCTGCTTGTGCTTGTTGAAATGAAAGTCGGCGTGCACTTGCGGCAGCCGCTCGGCGTTCGGCGGCATGCTGGCCCGCAGCGCCTCGAGCTCTGCTTCCTGCGCGGCCGGCGTGGCTTGCGGGTGGCCCCATTTGGGTCCGTTGCTGATGGTGTGGTAGTCGAGCCCGATCGGCAGCGGCCGCAGCTTGGGGTGCTGCCCGCTAGCGTCCAGGTTTTGCGTGAACCAAAGCCCCAGCTTGGGGCTTTCCAGCAGCTGGTTGCTGCCAGCAAAGCCGGCCGGAATCGACCAGTCTTCGTCCCCGGTCACGAGCGCGAAGCGAGCCGCGATCCGCGGCAATGCTTCCTCCAAGAACTGGGGCAAAGCGATCAGCCGCGTCCACACCAAGTCACCGTCGCGCACGCTTTCGAAGGCGCGTGGATCGAAGCGCAGGGCTGCGCGCCCGCCGCGTTGCCCGCGAACGAAGTCGAGGCCGCCGTTGTGGTCACAGAGCAGCGCCAGGCCGCGGCTCCACACGTAGCGGCTCGGTTCGAAGGCGCCCAGGCGTGGGCTGCGCAAGCGCGCTTCCAGGCCACCTACTGCCGCCGCCGCGCGAGCCCAGAGCGCCTTCACGTTCCCACCTGTTCGAGAGCGCGCTGGTAGCAGCTCAGGGTCTGGG
>DATDEV010000407.1:0-3619 GCA_036522995.1 Polyangiaceae bacterium | reverse complement strand
GACTGCGCGGCCGACTCGCTGTCCCTGCGGCCGTGCCTCGCGCGAAGGCGCTCCTTCACCTTCGTTTACTTCAGAGCGCGCTCGTGGAAATCTGACGGCCGGTGCGCGCCGTCGTTTTTCTACCTGCTACGGGGCTTGTGTGTTTGCTCGCGGTGCAGGGCATCGGCGTGCGCACGGCCCGGGCCGCGTCCGCCGCTGAAGCGCCCGCGCTGCAGCCGAGCGCCGACGAGAGCGCGCAGTCGCTCGCCGGCTTCGAGGCGCTCGTCAGCCTGGGCTACGGCGCCAGCACGTCGAACGTGAGAAACCTCGAGCTCGAGCCCATCGCTCTGCGCCTGGGTCTGGACGTCGGCTACGTTTGGCGCTTCGGGTTTCGACTCGGGCTGGAGCTCGGCTACGGACTGGGCCGCTCGGTCAGCCAGCGGCGAACCACGCTTTTGGGCGAAGAGTTCGATCTCACGGCTGACGCTTCGAGCATGACCGGCGCGATCGCGTTCGGGTACGACGTGCCCCTGGATTTCTTGGTCTTGCGCTACTCGCTCGGGATGGGCGCCATCAGCATGAAGTGGGATCTGGGCGGCATTCCCGCCTCCTCGTTCTTCAACGAAGAAGCCTGGGAGAGCCCGACCTGGGGCTTCTTCCTCGCACCGGGCGCGAGCCTGTTCTGGCGCCGAGGGTTGTTCGAGGTCGGCCTCGGCTTCGACTACCAGGTTCAGACCAACGGCGGCATACCGACCGGGCTCGTGGGCGAGCTGCTGACGGGAGTGAAGTGGTGACGCGCAGGCCCGCAGCCCTGCGGCTTGCCTGCGGCTTGTGCTTGCTCAGCGCGCCGGCGCTGGCCGCCGACCCGCCAGCAGCGACCGCCGCGAGCGCGCCCCCCGCTGACCTACGCAGTCCCGAGCAGCGCGATACGCGCCATTCCGCCTACTCGTTGCCGCAGAGCACGTGGGCGCTGAACGTCGGTGCGCTCGGCATCGGCGGCGGCGATGTCTTCGCCAAGCTCGGGGTGGCCTACGGCGTGGGCGGCGGCGTTCAGCTCGAGCTCAACCTGGCGCACGTGGGCGTGGGGCTGATGAACTTCGCCGCTCAGTGGCACTTCGTCGACACGCGCTATTTCGACCTCGGTGCAGGGCTCGGCTTCTGGTACGGGCACGGCGACTGGTTCTGGATCGCTCGCGGCGTGACCAGAGACGTGGTCTCCAAGCTCGACGTGATCCGCGTTCCGATCGCGCTGACCGCCAGCGCGCCGCTGCTCCGCTGGTTGCAGCTCGATCTCACTGTCGGCTACACCTACGGCGAGATCTTCGGCGAGTTCGGTGACGAGGGCTCCATTTTCCACGACGCCCAGATCGGGGCCAGGCAGCTCACGTTTCGCCCGGGCGTGCGCTGGTTCATGTCGCCTCGCACCTCGCTCGATCTCAGCGCGCACCTGCCGGCTTACACCTCGCTCCCCATCGAGCTGGCAGGGGACACCGGCGAAACGCGCTATCGCAAAGTGCCCTTCTCCGACTCCTGGTCGGTCGAAGCGGCGCTGCGGTCGAGCCTCACGCCGAACGTCTTCGGCAACCTCCGCCTCCACTACGGCAACGTCGCCAACGCTCTCTACGGCGCCTCGCTCTACCCCTCCTTCGAGCTCGAAATCAGGCTCTGAGCTGCCCTGACCGGCTGCCGGAAGGCGGCCCGGTCGCAGCGTGGAGCGGCGACTCCCCGCGAACAGTTTTGACGCCGCCTTCAGTCTTATGGGTGAGGCCGACGCCAAGGTGGCGCCGCCCTCGGGAGACCTCACCATGAAACTCTACGATTTCGCCTTTTCCCCCAACTGTCGCAAGGTTCGCGCCGTCGCTTACGAGCTCGGCATTGCGCTCGAATCCGCCCCGGTGGACCTGGTGGGCGGGGACCAGCGCAAACCCGAATTTTTGGCCATGAACCCGAATGGTCGGGTTCCGGTACTGGTGGACGATGACCTCGTGCTCTGGGAATCGACGGCCATCATCCGCTACCTCTCGGTCAGCCGCGGCGGCGCGCTCGTGCCGACGAGCCCGCGGGGCCAGGCTGAGGTCGACCGCTGGCTGGCCTGGCAACTGGCGCATCTCGGGCCTGCCATGAGTAAAGTGGCCTTCGAGCGCATCGTGAAAAAGGTCACCGGCCAAGGCGTCCCCGATGAAGCTGCCATCGCCGCCGCTAGCGCCGACTTTGCCCGGCTCAGCGCCGTGCTCGACGCGGCGCTCGAAGGGCGCGACTACCTGGCCGGCACGCTCTCACTGGCCGACTTCAACCTTGCCGCTCACTACAGCCTGGCGGCGACGTATGGCCTCGACCTGACGCCCTATCCCCGCGTGCGCAGCTGGCTCACCCGGATGGTCAGCCGCGACAGCATGCGGCGCGCGCTCGCCGACGCCGACGCGATCTTCAGGCCGCATGCCGCCTAGCGACGAGGCCGTCTTTCTGCAGTCGATCGCGCCGCTCCACGGCGCGATTCGGCTGCACTGCTACCGCTTGCTCGGCTCGTCGCACGACGGCGACGACGTGATGCAAGAGACGCTGCTGCGCGCCTGGCGTGCCAAGGATTCGCTCGAAGACCAGGCGCTCCTCAAACCCTGGCTCTACCGCATCGCCACCAACGTGTGCCTCGACGAGCTGAAGCGCCGCCCCAAGCGCCTGTTTCCCACTGACGCCCTGCCACCGACCGCAGACGCCAAGCCGCCCCTGCCGAGGAACGACGAGCCCGTCTGGCTCGAGCCCATGCCCGACACCTGGCTCGAGGGAGTCGAGGAGCGCGATCCCCAGGCGCGCTACGCTTTGAAAGAAAGCGTGGCGCTCGCCTTCGTGGCTGCGCTCCACTGCCTCTCACCCGTGCAGCGCGCAACTCTGCTGCTGCGCGATGTCGTCGGACTCTCCGCGGCCGAAACCGCGACCGCGCTCGGCGCCAGCGTCGATGCCGCCAATAGCGCGCTCTTCCGCGCCCGCAGCGCGCTCGAAAGCAAGCTCGGCGGCAGCGATCCCGAAGGCATCGCCGCGCTCGCCCAGGTCGACGAGCAGCTGCTCGAACGGTACGTGCACGCCTTCGAGACCGCCAACCTCGACGCCCTGGTGGCGCTCTTCCACCAAGACATGCGCACCACCATGCCGCCGGTCGCCATCTGGGTCGCCGGCAGCGCCGCCAACGAGCGCTTCTATCGCACGATGTTTGGCAGCCTCGCCCCCGGCGACTTCCGCCACCTGCGCATCGGCGCCAACGGCCAGTCCGCCCTCGCCTTCTACCGGCGCACGTCACCAGCCGCGCCCCACACGCTGGCCGCGATCCAGCTCATCACCACCCGCGACAGCGCGATCGCCAGCGTCGACCACTTCATGCTCGAAGCCGTCTACCCCCTGTTCCCCGTCCCCCGCGAGCTCCCGGCAACCCGCTCCTAGGCCAGCCCGGCGCGCGGGAAGCAGGGGCTGCCCAATTGCAGCTTGAATTGCAGAAGCTCACGTGGCGGAGCCGGGCAACTTTGAGAAGCGAAGTCTGTGAGCGTAACCGTGACCGTGACCGTGGGCGCCGCCTGCGGCGGCGGGACCGTGTCCCAGCTGCGCTGGGATCGGTGGGCGCGGGCGCGCTGCGCGCGAAGCCGTGAGCGTG
>DATDEV010000406.1:0-11239 GCA_036522995.1 Polyangiaceae bacterium | reverse complement strand
GCTCCTGACACATTTGGCTCTCGGGGTTGGACCACGACATCATCAGCATCGGCATCGCCGTGCGTCCGAAGTCCATGAACCGCTCGGCGAACTCGATCAGCGTGGCTCGCAGGTCTCCGCCGCCCGCCCGCTCGAGGAGCCGCTCGACCATGGCCGGGGCCGCGTCGGGATCGAAGTTCATGGCTGCACGAAACAGCTCGTCCTTGGATTTGAAGCGGTGAAAGATCGTGCCCTCCGCGATGTGAGCGCGACTGGCCACCTCGGCGGTCGTGGCGCGGATACCCAGCTCCAGAAACACCTCGCGAGCCACCTCCAGCAGACGCTCGGTCGAGATGACCGGCGGCCGGCCTCGCGGCCGATTAGGGGGCGAATTCGCGGGCGAATTGGCCTTGTTGGGCGGCGACGAACGGCGAGTCGGGGTGGCGCGTGACGAGCTGGACACTTTTTGAGTTGGGGCTCATATAATCCACCTCGCCCGCCTCGCAAGCCCCCCGGCGTTTGAAAAAGCGTTAAGGGCCCGTCCCCACGCTGCCAAATGGGTCCGATTCACGGAATCGTGAGCAGGCCCACGAACGTCGGCTCGGCGGGAACGCTGAGCCCCCGGAACCGAAGCCGGCGACAGCGCGCTTAGGGCTCGGCGACTTCCGACACTTGCTTGTCCACCGCGGGCGGCAACGGCCGAAACAGCAGGCTCAAGATCCGAAACCCCTTGGCGCCCTCGACCAGCACGCTGTAACCGCCGAGCTCGACGGTGTCGCCCGTCGCCGGTTGTCGCGCCAGTATCTTCAGAATCAATCCGCCGATAGTGTCGACGTCTTGGTGCTCGAGTAGCTCCTCGAGGCCTATCGTCTCCGCAGCGGTTTCCAGTAGCACGGCGCCTCGCATGCGGATGCTGCCGTCGGCGAGCGCTTCGATCTCGGAGGCAACGCGCTCGTCGGTGTCGTCGTAAATCTCACCGACGATTTGTTCCACGATGTCCTCGGCCGTAAGCAGGCCCGTGAACGTGTCGTGCTCGTCGTAGACCGCGATCATCGGCGTGCCCTGAAACAGATTTAGCTGCGCCAGCGACGCCACCTCGGGCCGTCGCTCGATGGGCAAGAGCAGCGCCTTGAGGTCGCGCTTTTGCAGGAGCTCGGCCTTCAAGAGCTCCGCCCGACGCACGTAGCCGACCAGCTTGTTGAGGTCGCCGTCCGCGACGGGAAAGCGGCTGAAGCCGTGCTCCTCGGCCGCCTTGAGATTGTCCTCCCACGAGCGCTGAATATCGAGGTAGGCGACCCGGCGCGCAGGTGTCATGACCTCACGCACCGTGCGGTCGACGAAGGCCAGCACGTTGCGCATGACCTTGAGCTGCTCTGGTCTGATCTGACCGCTGGCTTGGGCTACCAAAAGCGCGTCGTCGATCTCGACGTCCTCTTCGTGATGGGCGTCGGTGTCGGGGTGCTTGCCGGTGATGAACTGGACTGCCGCGTTGGCGATGGCGTTGCACGTCTTGATGAACGGAACCGCCAGGACCCGAAACAGGCGCATGAAGGGCGCGGTAACGTAGAGCACCTTCAGCGGCACGACGAGCGCCATCCCCTTCGGGATCAGCTCGCCGAACGTGACGTGCAAAAACGCGCCGACACCCATCGCCAGGGCGATGGAGAACGCGGCCACCTTCTCGAACTCGGCCAGCGCAACGTGTAGAGCCGGCTCGAGCGCAAGGGTGAGCCCCAAGCTAGTCAAGGTGATACCGAACTGACAGGCCGCGAGCATGGAGTTCATGTCGCGCTTCATCGCCAAGAGCACGTGGGCCCCGGCGATGCCCTTGTCTTGATCACGCTCCAGCTGGCGCGCGGAGACTTTGACCAACGCGAACTCGAACGCCACACACACGCCGCAGCCGACGATCAACACCGCCGACAGCACCCACAGGCTCAGCGTCGAGACCGCTGCCAGCAGGCCAACCAGAATCACGGTACCGACGAGGCCCTTGGCTGTCGACGGCCGGGGCGCAATGGATGGCGGGCGCAAGCTGGGCACGGGCGGTGGCGAAAGACTCTTCATGCAAAGTTCGAGCTCGGTCTCCTAGCCACGAATCGCGAGGGGGTCCAGGAGTCGCGCCAGAGCCAGGGCAATACGGCCCGACCAGCTGTAACCCTCGTTTTTCAGGATTGGCTCTGAGCCGCGAGCACCACCGCCGTCTCCACGTGCGTCAGGCCGAGCGCGTAAGTGGCCATGATGGCTCGGCCGACGCGAAATGTAGCTGACCACTCCTGACTCAGCTCGAAGGTCAGCGTGCCGTGCGAACGCCGGTCGAAAGCGCGAGTCTCGACCGCGACCACGCGCGCCGCTTCGAAGCCCATGTAGCGCCCGACCAGTGGATACAAGCACTTGTACAAACTCTCCTTGGCCGAGAACACCAGCGACACGAGCTCGTGTTCGGGAGCCAGCAGCGCCGCCGAGAGCGTCGCGAGCTCGGACGCGGAGCAGATGCGGCGCCGGAGCTCGACGCTGGTGTCTTCGGCCATCATGCGCTCGGCGTCGATGCCCAGCGCGACGACCTCGCCCCGGCGCGCTACCGCACACAGCGCGCGCTCGGCGCCGTGGGTGATCGAGCCCACCACGGCGTCGGGCCAGCGCGGGCTGCCGTCGTCATTGCGCCCGGGGGTGCCGTCCACGCCCAGCCGGCGCAAGGCCTGGCTCGCGGCGAAGCGACCGGCCATGAACTCGGCGCGGCGCTTGTCCACGGCCGAGCGCGGCTCGTCGGCGAAGCCCAGCGGCGAAAGCGCTGCGATCACGGCGGCATGATTGGCCACCGCGTAGCCGACGCTGTGGACGGCGGGCGGCAGCTCGAGCAGCAGGCCCAGCGGCAACAGCTCCGGCTGCACGCTACTCCGGATCGATCACCGCGCTCTGGGTGGCGCCGCTCGGCATCGGGTTCTGCTCCTTCTCGAGGTAGCGGAAGATGGTGCGCGGATCCACGCCCAGATCGCGCGCGGTCTGCGTGCGATTGCCGTTGTTGCGCTCCAGCACCTCGAGCACGTATTTGCGCTGAAAGTCTTCCTTCGCCTTTTCGAGCGGCACGATCGGCTGCTCTGCTTCGGGGCCGAGATCCAAATCCTCGGGGCCGAGCAGCGTTTGGTCGCACAGCACGAGCGCCTTCTTGATGCGATTCTCGAGCTGGCGAATGTTGCCGGGCCAGGCGTACTTCTTGATCGCCGCCAGCGCCTGGGGCGCGAAGCCGCGCACCGGGCTGTTCAGCTCGTCGGCGTGCTTGCTGAGCAGTGCCTTGGCGATGATGAACACGTCGTCGCCGCGGTCACGCAGCGGCGGTAGCCACAGGTTCACCACGTTCAGCCGGTAGTAGAGATCTTCCCGGAATTCACCGGTCTTGATCATCTCCTCCAGGTTGCGGTTGGTGGCCGCGATGATGCGGATGTCGCACTTCTCGGGGCGGTTGTCGCCTACGCGGAACACCACGCGCTCTTGCAGCGCGCGCAGCAGCTTGACCTGCATCGGCTGAGGCAGCTCACCGATCTCGTCCAAGAACAGCGAGCCGCCGTCGGCTTGCTGAAACTTGCCGGAGCGGCTGGCGATGGCGCCCGTGAAGGCGCCCTTCACGTGGCCGAACATCTCGCTCTCGATCAGGTTCTCCGGGATCGCACCGCAGTTGACGGTGATGAACGGGCCCTTCTCGCGGTTGCTGCGACGGTGAAGCTCGCGCGCGATCAGCTCCTTGCCGGTGCCGGTCTCGCCGGTGATCAGCACGTTGATATCGGTGCTGGCCACCTTTTGCAGCTTGCGAAACACCTCCAGCATGGAGGGGCAGGCGCCGATGATCTCGCCGAAACGCTTGTCGGACAGCTCGGCGCTGAGCTTTTCCTTGTCGGCGCGCAGCGCTGATAGCAGCATCGCGTTCTGCAAGATCAGCGAGGCTTGAGCGCCGAAGATCTGCAGCAGATCCAGCTGGGGACGCTGGAACAGGTGCTTGACCTCGTCATTGGCCACGTACAGCGCGCCGATCGCCTCGCCCTGGCTGAGCAGCGGCACGCTCATCACGCTCGACAGCTTGAGCGCGATCACGCTCTCGCTCTTGCCAAAGGTCGTGTCGGTGAGGGCGTCACTGACGATGACGGGGCGCCGGGTCTCGATCACCTGGCGCACGATGCTGTCACTGATCACGCCGGAGGCGTCCTGGATGGCTTCGCGCTGCAGATTGCGGGAGGCGCGCACGCGGGGCACGTTGTCCTTGGCGTCGCCCGGATCGACCAGCAGCACCACGCCGCGCCCTGCGCCCGTGAGCTCGATGATGGCGTCGAGCAAGGCCTCGAGCAGCTCGTCGACCGAGCGGCTCGTCATCAGGCGCTCGCTGAACGCCTGCAGGCGCCTGATGCCTTCGATGTCGTTCTGGTCGCTGGTGGTCGGCAGCTCCGAAGCCGGGGAAACCTCGGTGAAGAAACTGAAACCGAGCTGCGATCGGCCGAGCGTGAAGCGATCCCCATTGGCCAGGCGCGCGCGGCGCTTCTTCTTGCCGTTGATCAGGATTTCGCCCTCGCGATCCAGCTCCTCCAGCTGGAAGTCGCGGCCGTTGAAGACGATCTGGGCGTGGTGATGGGCCACGCTGGCATCCGGCAGGTGGATGTCGTTGCCCAAGGCGCGGCCTAGCGTGGTGACGGGCTTGTGCAGCGCCGTCAAAATCGGCGGGCCGTCGTTGGGGAAGTATCGGACCGTTGCCATCCGGGCGGAAAGGGTACCAGAAGCAGCCCCGCCCGCGCAGCGGATCAGGCGGAAAGGACTGGATTTTCCGCATCCGGCCGGCCTGCGCGGGCCAGCAGGGCAGCCCCGCAGGGCCGGATCACTTCGCGCAGGGCTGCATTTCGGACCGTAGTCCTGAGCGCTTCGTGAATGATTCCATGCGCAAGCAGAGCTTGCTGGTCGGCCGAAGGGACGGCGGCCGTCCCTTCGGCCGCGCTGGCCAGCTCCTGCGCCAAAACCGCGCCCACCTCGCCAGGCGAGCGCTCGAGCGCCCAGCTCACGAAGCGCCAGGCCAGCTCGGCGTGGCGCGCCTCGTCGTCAGCGATGCCGCCGAGCAGCAGAGCCAGCTCCGGCGCGTGGGCGTGCAGAGCGGCCTCACGCGCCTCGAGAGCCGCGCACGTCTCGCCGATGCAGCCTTCGCGCACCACCAGCCGCACGATCTCGGAAAGTGAGGTCGCCTCCAGGCTGCGCTCGGTGTCGAGCGCCCCCGGGCCCACGGGCAACCCCGCGTAGCGAGCAGCCACGCCGAACGCGAGCTTCGCGTGGCGCGTCTCGTCGGCCATGGCCTGCGTGGCCAGCTCCACGAGCGCGGGCGGTGCGCCGAGCTGCAGCAGCTGCAGCGCGAAGCGAGCGAAGGCCGCCACGGAAGCGTGCTCCATCTGCCCGATGCGCGCCCAGGCCTGCGCCACCCGCTGCCGCTCCGCCGCCGCAGCTCGCGGCTCGAGCTCGAGCAGCAGCTCGGCCCAGTCGCTGCGACGCGCGAGTGGCGCCAGGCGTTCGAGGCCCTCGACCAAGAAGGGCCGCCCGATGGCGCAGTCAGCGCTCACGCACATGAAGCTGCCGCTGCTGCCGTCGCAAAAGCCCCCGACGTCGCAGTCGGCGTCCCCGCCGCAGGTGTCGTCCGGCGATTGGCAGGAAAACCGCAGAAAGCCGCAGCCATGCGACTGGTCGTAGCTCTGACAGCGCAGCCCGGCGCCGCAGTCCTGATCCGAGGTGCAGCTGGCGCTCACGCACTGCCCCACCGGATCGCCGCACCAGCAAATGTTGCCAGGCCCGCACTCGGAGTCCTCGACGCAGCCGTAGTGGCAAAACGAGCCCGGCACCTGCCCGCCACCGTTGGCGCTGCAGTAGCCGTGCGGCATGTCGGCGCAGTCCGCGTCACTCGCGCATTGCCCATCGACGGGCGGAGCGACCTTCATCGGATCCTGCGGCCGCGGCAACGCGGACGGGCAAGTTGCGATCTCGGGCCGATGGATCGCACCGCTAGCGCAGAGCTCGTAGCCCGCGCCGGCCGGCAGCGGATTCGAGCACGGAAACTTGCTCGGCGCGCCGCCCGTGCTCGTGCCGCCGCTGCTAGCGCCACCGCTCGTCATACCGCCGTGGCTCACGCCACCGCTACTGGTCGTGCCCGCACTGCTGGTGGTGCCTGCATTACTGGTGGTGCCCGCATGACTGGTACTGCCGCCGCTCGTCGGCTTGCCTGCGCTGCCGCTACCGCCGCGGGACGTGCCCGCAGTGCCGTTACCCGAGCCACCGCTCGAGCTGCCGGCTTCGTTCTCGTCCTGCCCCTGAAAGGCACCGCCGCACGCCAGCGGCAGCAAGCCGAGGGCCGAGAACAGAGCACTGCCCAGCATCCGGGGATTCGCCCTAAGCATGCCGAGATTCTGACACGGCTCGGAGGCGCCCGGCAGCACCGACGCCGCATCGGTCACATGGTTTCGACCGATTTGAGCATTTCGGCAACGAATGACGCGCGGGGTCGAAGCAGGTTTACCTTGAGCACGCGCGGCCGCACCCTCAAGAGCGGAGGCGTGCTGGCAAGTGTATCTCCCACCATGTAGTCATCCTCGAAGCGATAGCCGTAGCGCTGCTCGCTGTCCGCGGGCTGCGCTGCTGCGCCACCAGCCAGCAAGAGCGCGCTACCACCCAGCGCCAACGCCAGCGCGGCCTTGAACCGAGATTTTCTCCATCGCATGAGCACCTCGCCCCTGAGAACCCGCAGCCCGCGCGAGGCTTGGGTCTCGCCCGCGTGCTGTCACTCTCGCTTGAGCGGACGCGCGAGCAGGTCGCGCACGGCGCTCGAAACCGGCTTGCGCCCGTACAGCACCGCATACACCTCGCTGGTGATGGGCAGGTCGACGCCCAGGCGCTCGGCGAGATGGTAGGCGCTATGCGTGGTGGTGACCCCTTCGGCCACGTGCCCCAGGCCGGCGAGCACGTCGTCCAACTGCCGCCCCTTGCCGAGCTCGAAACCCACCGTGCGATTGCGCGAAAGCTCGCCCGAGCAAGTCAGCACCAGGTCCCCGAGCCCGGACAGCCCGGCCAGGGTGAGCACATTGCCGCCCTTGGCCACCGCCAGGCGCGCCATTTCCGCCAGCCCGCGCGTGATCAGCGCCGCGCGCGTGTTGTGACCAAAGCCCAAGCCGTCGCTGGCGCCGGCGGCGATCGCGATCACGTTCTTGAGCGCTCCGCCAACCTGCACGCCCGCCGGGTCATCGCTCGAATACACGCGCAGTCGGTCGGTTGCGAAGCGCCGTTGCACGAGCAAGCAGCGCTCGGGCACCGCGCCCGCCGCCACCAGGTTGGTCGGTAGCCCGCGCGCCACCTCGAGCGCGAAGCTCGGCCCCGAAAGGAACACCGCACGCTGCGCGCCGCTCTCGCCCAGCACGTCGCGCGTCACCTCCGACAGCAACATCAAGCTGCCGCTCTCGATGCCCTTGGCGACCACCACCAGCGTGGCGTCGGGCTCGAGCAAGCCGGCCGCCGCCGTCAGCGTCTCACGCACGGCCTGGCTCGGCACAGCCACCACCACCATGCTCGAGCCTGGCAGCGCACTCGAAAGCTCGGCGCTCGGCGTGAGCTGCGGGCCGAGCGCGAAGCCGGGGAGCAGCTCGCGATTTTCACCGTCGCGCAGCAGCGCCTCCGCGTGCGCAGCTTGCCACGTCCAGAGCTTGACCGGGCCGCGCTCGGCGAGCAGCCGGGCAAGCGTGGTTCCCCAGGCTCCGGCGCCCAGTACTGCAACTTGATCGGTCACGGCGGACGCACTTTTTCGCGGGGGCGCGAGGGCTGTCAAGTTATGCTGCCTGGATGCGAGGCTTCTGGGTCTGCTTGCTGTTCGGCTTTTCGGTGCTCGGCGGCTGCGGTTCGCGGGAGAGCGTCGGCGACAGCACGCTACGCGTGCTCGGCGCCGGCGTCGTGAACGACCCGGCCAACAAGTCGCTGCGTTTCGATCTACTCAAGTTCGGCCTGGAACGCTTCTGCGAGGAGATGATGCGCAATGGCGCGCCGCTCAAGCTCAGCGATTCCGAGCCCGTGCTCGGCCGCTTTTTCGCCGAAAGCTGCCAGTCGCAAGTACTCGACGACGAGGACCGCAAGTCTTTCGTGCTGCAGTACACGGGCAAGGGCTACGCCTGGACCAACGTCACGGGCAAGCTGGGCTTCAGCTCGCGCGGCTTGGTGGAATACGCACCCGACTTTCAGCTCAGCGATGGGGCGATGTACGTCTACTTCAGGCCCAGGACGGTGGACGCCAGCGCCTTTCAGTTGCTCGCGGTCGACTCGGCGCTGGCTCAGGCCGGTATCGCCGCCGTGGCCGGCACCACCGCCAGCCCGGACGAGCTGGGTCGCCACGTGCTCGATTCGCAGCTCAAACGCGGCTTCACGGTGATCCGCTATGGCAGCGACGGCCACACCGATTTCGGGCTCGGCTTCGTGCCCAAAGGCCTCAAGCCCTACAAGCCGTTCGACATCACGACTGGCAAGAAAATCCTGTCCAACGAGCGCACCGAGGTGCACCTGCAAACGCAGGACTTCATCGGGCCGCTCGAGGTCACGGAAAATGACTCCGCGCTGTTCCTGACGCTCGAGATCGACGGCGTCGACGCCGTCGACTACCAGATCGTGCCCCAGGCGCAGGGCGCAGCCATGCTCGATCGCTACGTGCGCACGCCCGGCCCCTGCCCGCTGCTGGCGCCAGCTGCCTTCGAGGCCTTCGCCGTTCGCAACGCCCGCATCCAGCAGCCGATCCCGCTGCCGCTTGGCAAATACTTTCTGGTGCTCGACAACTCGAACCAGCTCGGCCGCACGCAGCCTCCACCCGGATCAGCCGGCGACCACGCCGCGCGCATCGACTACGCCGTCATGCTCGGCGACCGCTGACGGCACTGCGCGGTCCTAGACGGCTCCCAGATTTTCACAGGGAGATCGGGAGATCGGGAGGTCTGCGAGGCGAGAATTTTTTGGCGCAGCCGTGGGGCAGCAATCGCGTCGACCTTCGCGGAACCGTTGCGGCGCGTCCTGAGCAACGCACTTGGCTCAACGGCGCGGCGCCCCGACAGCTCGCACGCCTCCCGATCTCCCTGTGAATCTCGGGCGCAACGCTGTGCCCGGCTCCGTTGCCGCGGCGTATTGGCAGCCCTGCTGGGCTGCCTCGCCACGGACGGGACTGGGCCTCTAGATTGACGGGCCGGACGAGGCCGGTTTTTTCGGGAATTGTTCGGGGAGGTCTAGTGCTAATGAGGGTCAGGCGTTCGTGAACCCCAAGACCTATCGCTACCTTCTCTGGCCGCTGTGGTTCGTGATCGTCCCCGCAGCGTTGTCGGTTCTGACGTACAACCTGGTCGCGCCTTCCGAGCAGGTGATTCAGATCACGCTCTGGGACAACGTCCAATACTGGGTCAAGGATCAGCCGGTCCCGACGCTCATCGTGCTGTTCACGGCCTTCGAGATGCTGCTGTACAGCTACCGGCACGCGCTGCCGGGCGCTCAGTACCTGGGCACGACCGAGCGCAGCGACGTGCCCAAGGGCGTGCGGCGCGAGTACGAGCAAGCCTCGCACCTGCTCGACGAAGCCGAGCGCATCCAGCGCCGCAATCGCAGCGCCGTGGAGCGCGCGCTCACCAGCGACTCGCGCAGCGAGCTCAGTGAGTCGCTCGAAGACCTGCGCGACGCGATGAGCAAGGCTCCGTTCGACGAGCGGGCGTTCCTGGAGTGCTACGATCGCGCCTCACGACTGGTGGGCAAGCACCTGGGCGCCTGGCAAAAGGGCGAGCTGCGCGAGTACATGGAGTCGATCGGCGTGGCCGTGGGCGTGGCCCTGCTGCTGCGCGCCGGGGTGGTCGAAGCCTTCAAGATCCCCAGCGGCTCGATGCTGCCCACGCTGCAAATTCAGGATCACATCTTCGTGAACAAGCTGGCCTATGGCCCGCCGATTCCGTTCACGAACACGCGCCTTTTCTCGCGCCTACCGCCCAAGCGCGGTGACGTGATGGTGTTCGAGTATCCCGACCCCAACCCCGCCGCCGAGCGCCAGGACTTCATCAAGCGCGTGATCGCGCTGCAGGGCGATCAGCTGTGGGTCGAGGGCGGGCACCCCATCATCAACGGCTGGAAGGTGCCGAGCTGTCTGGTCGGCAAGTACGAGTTCGACGAGGGGCCCGAAGGGTCGCTCAAGCGGGGTGACCTGTTCATGGAGTACCTGGGCGAGTACTCCTACCTCACGCTGTACGAAGACGGCCGCACCGAGGGCAGGCAGGGCCCCTATGACGTCAAGCCTGGCGAGACCGTGGTGCTCGGCGACAACCGCAACAACAGCAGCGACTCGCGCGCCTGGAATGCCGGCCGTGGCGGCGGCGTGCCCGACGCCAACATCAAGGGCCGCGCCATGTTCGTTTGGCTGAACTTCAAGAAGAACAGCCGCTGGCCCTGGCCCGATGTCGACCGCCTGTTCACGCACGTGCTCGGCACGCCCAAGCTGCCGGTGGGCGCTCCCCCCGAAATTCTGGCTGGCGTCGAGCGCTGCCTGAAGGCGCGCCCCGAGCGCACCTTGCCGCCAGCCCCTGATTCGTCCGAAGCCGTACGCCACGCGCGCTGACGTCTCAGGGCTTGGTGGGCTTTGGCGGCGACGAGGCCGGAGCTGGCAACGCGATACGCTGAATCCCGCTCGGCCTGTGCACTTGCCGGACCGGGGAGTGAGCCGAGCATCCGGGACGGGTGTGAGCCAGGGCGCCTGCGAGCAGGATGCCCAATAGCCTGGCTTCGACGTCGGGTGGGGTACCGTAGGGATTTGCCGCGCTCGAACGTCGCATCGTCAGGGTAGTACGGTCACAGCGTAGCGGTCCTTCCCCGAGGACCGCCGTGCAGGCCGGCGCCGCGCCCCATTGCCGAGCGGCCGTGCTACATCCCGCGCGTGCATCACCTCGATTTCCTCGACATCTGCGCGATCTTGCTGGGCATCTTCTTCACGATCGCCAAGCTCGACGCGCAGGGCCGAAAGGCGAGTGACTTCGCGCACGTGCCGGCGGCCGAGTTCGAGCGCTGGCGGGACTGGACGACGTCGATCTACCGGCTGGCGAGCGGCGTCTGCTTTCTGCGGGTGATCTTCCATCAGGGCTGGGCGCTTTACCTGGGCCGCCAAACCGTGACCGGCCCCGCCGCTCCACGCGCCCTGATGTACCCGGCCCTGGCCATGGATCTGGCCTTCTTGGCCGTTTTGGCCATCACT
>DATDEV010000405.1:0-6077 GCA_036522995.1 Polyangiaceae bacterium | reverse complement strand
CCGCCGCCGGGCTCGCCGGCAGGTGCGACGGCGGCCATCGTCCAGCCCAAACAAGACGTGAACGTGCTGAACGGTGGCGTTACCCTGGAGTGGTGAACCAGGCATCGACGCTCGCGGCGCTGCTGGTGGCGCTGGCAGCGGGCTGCGACGACCAGCGGCCGCGCGTGAGCGCGCCGGCAGCTTCGGCCAGCCCGGCTGACTTCAGCAATCCGAGCAGCCTGTTCCAGCAGGAAGCCGAGCACCAGCGTGAGCACGCCGCGGAGCGCCCGGCACCTCGCCCGGCACCTTCGAGCGTCGCGCTGTCCAAGGTGGCGCGCGCGGAGCTGACGTCGCTTCACGTCTCGAGCCTGAAGGACGGCGTGATGCTCGAAAAAGTGGGCGACGCCTGGCAAACGAAGTACACGCCGCGCTGCCTGGTCGATGAACGCATGCTCTCGGCCGCGCTCGACAACCTCGCCAGCTTGACGCGCAGCGAGACTGGGCAGCGCGTCATCTCGGGTCCGGACTTCGTGCTGAGCATCGTGGCTCGTGCTGGCCTGGCCAAGCTGCTGGTGCTCGACGTCGGCCCGGCCACCCAGCAGGGGCAGCTGATGCAGCTGGGCGACGGCAGCACGTGGGACGTGAAGGGCTTCAAGCCCGCTCTGTTTCCGGCCGACTCGCGCGCCTGGTGCCGAAAGCCTTAGGATGGCAGGGCCATGCTTCGCTCACTCTTGTTGGGCTCTTGCCTTGCTGTCGCCTGCGGAGCCGGGGCCACGCCCGCGCCGAGCTCGCCGCCGCCCGCTCCGGCTCCGGCTCCGGCTCCGGTCGCAGTAGCGCCCGCCTCCAGCGTCGAGGCGTCACCACCCCCAGCGCAGGGGCCGATCGATTCACCGGGGTTCGAAGGCGCGCTGGCCACGCTACGGCCAGCCGTCGCTGAGCCGGCCGTGGAGCAGCTCGCTGCGGCACCCGCTGAAGCGGCGCTGTATGCGCGAGCCGCGCTCGCTTACGCCGACACCGACGTGCCTGCGATGTCGCTGCTCTGGGGCATGACCTATCAAGCCATGGGCGGCGGCAAGGAAGACGCCAAGGTCGCCGCGGCTCTCGCCAGGATTCTCGCCGAGCGCATCCGAGTGACGCATGACGAGGCCAGTGAGCGCGTCGACTTCAACGTGCGTCTGGCACCCGGCCAGATGCCGACTCGCCACCACCCCGATGGCTCGCTGGAGGCGCCGCTAGCGCACGCGTTCGAAGGGCTTTTCAGCGCCGCGCTGACCGGCTTCCGCCCGCCGTGGACGGTCGAGCAATTCTACGACTCGCTCAGCAGCTGGGTCGCGTTCGTGAACGCGCGCCCGACGCCGCTCGACGAGCTGGTGCCGCTCAACGCTTGGCTAGTGCTCTTGGCCAAGGCTGGTCACCTGGAGGCCTATTGTCATCGGCTGCTGGGGCCGGCATTTGCGCCGGAGCTGAAGGCCTATCAACGGGGGCACGCGGCCGAGCTGAAGGCGCTGACCGAGTACCTGAAGGCCAACCGGCTTGCGCCGACGCGAGCGCCGCTGCCCAACGAGCTGGTGCGCGTCAAGCGAGTAGCTGACTAGATAGGGCTACTCGAGCACGAGCAGCTCGTCGATGCGCACATGCGCTGTGTGCAGTCAGGAGGGGCGCAGCGCGAAGTAGGCAGCGATGCCGGCGGCCAGAAGTAGCCATAGCCACCAGCGCGATTTTCGCGGCGCTGGGGCGGGGGCGCTCGCGCGCGTCTGCTGCTCGATGGCGGCGCTCACCGAGGCTGGCAGTGGCGGTGCCGAGGAGGAACGTGCATCGACTTCGGGCAGCTCCGCTGCCGGCGGAGCGGAGCTCGGCGAGCGAGGTCGCAGCGGTAGCTCGGCGGCGAAGGGCGTCGACTTGAGCGGAATTTCGACGTCGCTCACCCAGTTCTCGACGCGCGCCACCATCCGCGTGCGCTCGGCGAGCGCGTCGCGAGCCAGGTCGAGCACCCATTCGCCAATCCGGCGCGCGTTCGCGCGCGCCGGAGCAGCGCTCTCGAGCGATTCCGCCAGCTCGTGCATGCTGGCGTAGCGCGCCAGCGGGTCGAGCGAGATGGCGCGCATCACGACCGCGACCAGCTCCGGCCCGAGCTCGGGCCGGTATTGTGAAAGCCCCGGGTACTGTCCGCGTAGCACGGCTTGGCCCGGCTCCTTCTCGGTCTCGGCCGAGAACAGCCGACGCATGGCCAGCACCTCCCACATGACGACTCCGGCAGCAAACACGTCCGAGCGCTGCGTGACGCGCTCGCCGCGTAGCTGCTCCGGCGACATGTAGCCGCGCTTGCCCTTACGGCCGTGCGACGTCTCTTCGATGTGCTCCAGGGCGGTCGCGATGCCGAAATCCAGCACGCGCGCCGCGCCATCGGCGCCGACGAGCACGTTGGGCGGCGAGATGTCGCGATGCACGAGGCCCAGCGAGCGTCCCTTTTCGTCGGTGGCGTCGTGGATGGCCGCAAGCCCCGCCAGCATGTCCAGCAAGATGCCGATGGCGATCGGTAGCGGCACCTGCTCCTTACGCTCCTTGGCTTGCGTGCGGCACAGCGTGCTGAGCGCTTCGCCGTGCACGTAGTCGAGCACGAGCAGCACGTCGCCCTTCGTCGCGACCACGTCGAGGGTGGCGGCGACGTTGGGGTGCCGCACGCGCGCCGCCAGTCGCGCCTCCTTCAGCAGCATCTCCGTAAAGGCGCGATCCTCGATCAGGTGCGGCAAGAGGCGCTTGACCGCCACCACGCGCGCGAAACCGCCGGCGCCGTCGAGACGACCGAAATGGACGGTGGCCATGCCGCCGGAAGCGAACTGTTCGAATAGCGCGTAGCGTCCGACGGTCGAGCTCGGTCCGCGTTCGGAGATCGGGCCGTCCACGTGGCTGATCAGCTTCTCGCGCGGGAGCGTTACTGGTTGCATGGCCGGCGCGCTCACGATGCTCGGAGCCGCGCCGGCTTCGGGTAGCCGCGGCAGCCGCGCCGCCTCGGGGATCACGAGGTTCATCGGATCCTCGGTCGTGGGCGTATTGCCCATGGGCGGCGGGATGGTGCCGTCCACGGCGATCATTTTTCCGCAAGTCCGGCAGGGTATTTTGACCACGCGCCCGCGGATCTTCTCGTCATAGAGGTGCGCCGGCACCGTGCGGCGGTTCCCGCACGCCTGACAGACGACCGTGATGCCCATTCCGGAGGCACAGTAACTCAGAAAAGCTACCGGCGTGACCCGGGAAGATGCGCCCTATGTCAGCGTTTTTCCAGGCTTAATTGATTTGGATGAAGTCTACGTCGGCCGTGGGGAAACCCGCGGCCCTAGATCAGGAAAGTTCGGGGGCGACGCGCTGAGCGCGCTGGCGCATGTTCAGCGCCAGGCCAACGGCTGCCGCGACGCCGGAGACCAGGGCCCAGGCCCCCAGCTGCTGGTGCTCGATCAAGAAACCAGCCAGTAGCGGGGCGCTGATCTGGGCCACCGACATCAGCGACTGCGCGATGCCGAGCACCAGGCCTTGCTCACCTCGACCGCTATGGTGAGTGATTTGCGCAGTCAGGGCGGGGCGCAGCACGCCCTGCCCAAAGGTCGAGACGGTGGCGCTCGCCAGTAGCTCCGGGATGCGCCAGACCGCCGCGAGCCCGGCATAGCCGAGGCCCATGGTGGCGAAGCCGACGCCCGTGAGCCTGGCTTCGCCGAAGCGTTTGACGAGCCGCCCGATCATGCCGCCCTGCAGGATGATGCCCAGAAAGCCTGCGTAGGCGAAGATGTAACCGACGTGCCTGGCGTCGAAGGGGCGGCCGTCCCAGGTCAACCGGCGTTCGGCGAAGAGCGCGAACCCGGAGGTGAAGGTGGCGAACGAAAAGCCGAACGCGAAGAACTGGCACAGCAGCGATGAGAGCACTGGGCGCCGAAAGTACTCGACGTAGCGACCCCAGGCGAACAGCGACAGTCGCTTGCCGGCAGGTGCTCCGTCGCCGTCGTCCGGATGCGGCGTCACACGCGGCAACAAAAGCGCCGTGGCCAGGATGCTCAGCGCCGACAAACCTTGCGCGGCGTAAATCGGGTAGCGATGACCGTACTGCGATAGGAAGCCGGAGATGGCAGGCCCGATCAGGAAACCGATGCCGAATGCGATGCCGATGATCGCGAACGACTTGGCGCGGTTCTCCTTGCTCGTGACATCCGACACGTAGGCTTGTGCCAGCGACAGATTGCCAGCGGTGATGCCGTCGATGGCGCGCGACAAGAAAACGACCGCCAGCGAGCTGGCGCCACCGAGCACGATGAAGCCGAGCAGGGTCCCGACCTGACTGATCAGCAGCAGCGGCTTGCGCCCCACGCGATCGGCCAACTGGCCCAATAGCGGCCCCGACACCAGCTGGCAAGCCGCGTAGGTGGCGATCAGCAGGCCGATATCACGCGGTGAGGCCCCGAACTCTTGGGCATAAAAAGGCAGCAGCGGCAAGATGATCGTCATGCCCAGCACGTCGACCACCACGATCAAGAAGATGGGTAGTAGTGCGCGACGTTCGGCCTGCTGCGGGGTGATCACGATGGCTCGTTTCGAGTGCGGCCAGTGCTATTCCGCACTCCTTCCGAGCAAGCAACGATTATTTCGGGGCGAGCCGTGGCCGCGAACGCCTAGCGGGGATAGTGGAGTAGCACGGCGCTGGGATCGCTGCAGCTACGCCTTCGGCGTGATGCAGTAAACGGAGCCTAGCCAGCGAGGATGCGGCGTACCCGCTCCAATAGATCAGCCGGGCCGAACGGCTTCTGCAGGAAGTTCAGGCCCGGGTCGAGCGCGCCACCGTGCGCCAGCGCGTCTTCCGTGTAACCGGAGATGTAGAGGATGCGCAGCTGGGGCCAGCGGGCGCCGAGGCGCTTGCCCACCTCCCAGCCGCTGATGCCGGGCATGACCGCGTCCGTGATCAGCAGCTCGAAGGGCCCCTGCGTTTCGGCTAGCTGTACGGCTTCGTCGCCGGTGCAAGCCACGACCACGTCGTAGCTCGCTCGCTTGAGCGCGCGCTCCAGCACGCCGCGAACCGCACCTTCGTCCTCGACCAGCAGCACCCGCGCGCCGCTGCGGGCGGCCGTCAGCGGCGGCATGGGCGTCGGGCCGTCGGGCGCCGGTGCGTCGACGCGCGGCAGAAATACCTCGAAAACGCTACCCCGGCCGAACGTGCTGTGCACCGAGATGTGGCCGCCAGTCTGCTTGACGATGCCGTAGCAGGTTGCCAAACCCAGCCCGGTGCCGCCTTGGCGGGTGGTGAAGAAGGGCTCGAACACGTGGGGAAGATCCTGCGGCAGGATGCCCGTGCCGGTGTCCTTCACGGTGATGCGAACGTGAGGTCCAGGCGAGCTGTCGGGTTGCGCTTGCGCTTGGGGGTCGTCGAGCTCCGCGTCGGCGGTCTGCAGGGTGAGGCGACCACCGCTCGGCATGCTGTCGCGGGCATTGGTCACCAGATTCAACACGACCTGTTCGAGCTGGCTGGCGTCGGCGCGCACGCAGTAGCTGCTGGCAAGCTCGACTTGCATCTCGATGTGCTCGCCGAGCACGCGCCTCAAGAGCGCGTTCAAACGGCGCAGCAAGGCGTTGGGCTCGATCACCTTGGGCTCGATCACCTGGCGGCGTGCGAACGCCAGCAGTTGCGCGGTGAGGGCGGCGCTGCGCTCGGCGGTGACACGGACTTCGGCCAGCAGCTGACGCACTTCTGTCAGCGACTCGGCGTCAGCGGCCAGGTCGACGTTGCCCAGGATCGCCGTGAGCATGTTGTTGAAGTCGTGGGCGACGCCGCCCGCCAAACGTCCGATGCTTTCGAGCTTTTGTGCTTCGAGCAGGCGGGCTTCGAGCAGGCGCCGATGCGTGATGTCCTGCAAGCTGCCGACGACGCGCGCCACGCCGCCCTTGTGATCGCGCACCGCGATGCCCGACGCCGCCACCCAGCGCACCTCGCCGTCGGGACGCACTATGCGGTGCTCGAAAGGTCCGTAGCGGCCGGTGACCTCGGCTTGCTTCAAGCCGTCGCTGACGAGCGCGCGGTCCTCGGGGTGAATGCGCTGCTCGAGCAGCAGCGCCAGGTCGGC
>DATDEV010000404.1:0-3983 GCA_036522995.1 Polyangiaceae bacterium | reverse complement strand
GTGAGCGAAACGCTGCGCATGATCGCCGAAGCCCAGCGCCTGGGCCTGGGCCTGATGATGGGCGGGATGGTCGAGACGCGCCTGGCCATGACTGTCTCGGCCTGCATCGCTGGCGGCATCGGCGGCTTCGAGGAGCTGGATCTGGATACGCCGCTGTTCCTGCGTGACGACCGCCTGCTGGGCGGCTTCGCTCAGGTCGGTTCGACCCTGGACGTCGGCGCCATCGTGGCCGGACATGGCGTCTCCCGACGCGCAACGTCGGCCGCGTGAGCTGCTGATGATGCTTCCCCTCGCGGCGCGTTTCAGCTCGGCGAGGCATTCGTGCTCTGCTGCTTTGCTCGAGATCGCAGCGTCTGATGCATGGCACGCCGGCACGAGACTTGCTCGGCGGCACTACATGCAGAACCACGACAATGACCTCGCGCAGAGCTGGGTGCCGCCACGCCGAGATCGGGTGCGCGACCACACCGCTTACCCCGTCAACCAACGCATCGATGACCTGACCCGCGCCAGCGTGGCGAGCTCACTCGAAGGCGGGCGCGACGTGATTCAGCGGCGCTTGGCCGAGCTCGACAGCGAATGGGACGTAGACCGCGCGCTGATGGTGAACTTCGCCGTGGCCGGTGCGGTGTCGTCGTCATTGGGCTTCACGCGCTATCTGTCGAGCTCGCCATTCAGCCCCCGTCGCAAGGGCTTCTTGTACCTGTTCGGCGCCCAGCTCGGCTTTCTGCTGCTGCATGGCACGCTGGGCTGGTGCCCGCCGGTGGCGGTGTTTCGTCGTTTGGGTTACCGCACCAAGGCCGAGATCGACTCGGAGCGCGCTCTGCTCGAGCGCGCTCTCGAACGCAGCGCCTCGGCTTGAGCGTCGCTAGGGGAGCCAATGGCAACGGCGGCCCGTGATTGGGGCTGGGGACCCCATCACACGAGACCGCTCCGAGCTTGTCACTGTGCTGCGGCGGGAGCGCCGCAATCTTGGGTGATGTTCACGTCCCGTGAGCACCACGGCCTATGCGCGGGGCAAACAGCTTACTCGGGTCGCAGCGGGACTCGTCGCCTTCGCACTGGCAAGCTCGGTGCTGGCGACTCCTTTTCGCAACCCGCTGCGCGCGCCGCACCACGCGCCGGGGATGGGAGCGCCGCCGCAGGCGCTGCAGGTGGTGGTGCTGGCGCTCGACGGCGTGCGCTACCAAGACGTATTCGCCCCTAGCGCTGCCGAGCTGATGCCGCGGCTCTACGAGCTGATGCACCAGCAGGGCGCAGCGCTGGGCGCGCCGGGCGTCGGCTTCGCCATCAGCGCCACCGGCCCCGATTTCGTGTCGCTGCCCGGCTACTCGGAGATGCTGACCGGAAGCAGCGCGAGCGGCTGCGAGAACAACGGCTGCAGCGGCACGCATGCGCTCAGCGTCGCCGACGAGCTCGCCCAGCCAAGCCGCGGCGGCTGGCATACCGCGATCGTCAGCTCTTGGCCCGACATCGCTCGCGTCGCGGCCAAAAGCCAGCGCGTGGCGGTCTCGAGCGGTCGTCATGGCGGCGCTACCCGCGACTGGTTCTCGCGCAGCGCTGGCGCTCGCGCAGCGCTCACCCTGGCGGAGAGCGTTGCGCCCTGGCCGGGTCACGGCGACTTCCGTCGCGATCGCTTCACGGCCGAGCTGGCACTCTCGTACCTGCGCGAGCGGGCTCCGAGCTTCTTGTTCGTCAGCCTCGGCGAACCCGACGAGTTCGCCCACCAGGGCAACCACGCCGGCTACCTCGACGCGCTCCGGCACGCCGATCAGTGCATCGGCGAGCTGCAGGCCTGGCTCGACCAGCGCGCGCAGCAGGGCGTGAAGACGGCCCTCTTCATCACCACCGACCACGGGCGGGCCGACAACTTTCGCGACCATGGCCACGCCCATCCCGAATCGGCGCGCGTCTGGCTCGCCGCCTACGGCTCCGCGATCGGCGCGCGGGGGCTGGTGCGTGCCCCTAGCCCGCGCCAACTGGCAGACATCGCGCCCACCGTGCGCCAGCTGTTCGGCCTGACCGCGGAGCCCGCGTCCGCCCCGGCTGGAGCCGTGCTGAGCGAGCTGCTTTTCGCGGCCAAAAACTGAGCTGAAACGGCTCATTTGACAGGTGCCCGTCGGGAGTGGACATTGAAGTTGGTGCCGTCTTCGGGCGGCCCGGTCGGTGCTGCCAATTTGACCGCCAGCGTTCTCGTGGATCCTCGTCAGCTGCTTCTGCCACTTCCCGGCAGTGGCCCGATTTCAAACAGCAGCCGCGGCATTCCGCGAGCGGATCGCGTGTTCGTCAACCGCGATCTCAGATTCTCCAGCATCGACTGGATCGGCTTCGACATGGACTACACGCTGGCCGTCTATCGCCAGGAGGCGATGGACTCGCTCAGCGTCGAGCTGATGGTCGAGCGCATGATCAAGCGCGGCTACCCCGCGTACTTGAAGAAGCTGCGCTTCGACACGCGCTTTCCGATCCGCGGACTGCTGGTCGACAAGCGCTACGGTCACATCCTCAAGATGGACCGCTACAAGGTCGTCCACCGCGGGTATCACGGCATGCGCCGGCTCTCGCGCGAGGAGATCAACGAGCTCTATCACGCCAAGAAGATCCGGCCGCACACCTCGCGCTACCATTGGATCGACACGCTGTTCGCGCTGTCCGAGGTGACCTCGTACGCCGCCGTCGTCGACGAGCTCGAGCGGCGTGGTGAAAAGGTCGACTTCGACAAGCTGTTCGCCGACGTGCGCGCCGCCATCGACGAGGCGCACGCGGAGGGCGCCGTTTACCGCGCAGTCACCTCCGACTTGCCCAGCTATATCGATCGCGACCCCGAGCTGGCCCGCACGCTGCACAAGCTACGCTCGGCGGGCAAAAAGCTGTTCGTGCTCACCAACTCACCGTTCGGCTACACCGACACGATGATGACGCACCTGCTCGGCGCCGCGATGCCGGAGTACCCGAGCTGGCGGCACTACTTCGAGATCGTGATCTGCGCCGCGCAGAAGCCGCGCTGGTTCCAGGAGGGCCGCCCGCTGATGGAACGCGACGGCGAGCTGCTACGCAACGTCCCGGGTCGCCTGGAGCGCGGCAAGGTGTACGAGGGTGGCAATCTGGCCGAGTTCGAGCGCCTGGTCGGCATCACCGGCGCCAACGTGCTGTACGTCGGCGATCACATCTACGGCGACATCCTGCGCTCCAAGAAAGAGTCGTCGTGGCAAACGGCGATGATCATCCAGGAGCTGGATCAGGAAGTATCGGCTCACGAGGCCTGCAACGAGGACATCGGCCGGCAGCGCGCGCTCGAGGAGACGCGCGATCGCTTCGAGGACGAGCTGCGCTTTTTGCAGGCCCGCTACAAGGAGCTGGCCAAGGCGCCGCCCGTTCCGGGCTCGAGCGAGGACGGTGACCGCCTGCGCGTCAAGCGCGCCCTGGAGCGGGTGCGCGCCGAGCTGCGCAGCATCGGAGCGGAGCACGACCTGCTTTCGGAGCGCATCTCGCAGCGGTTTCACCCCTACTGGGGCTCGCTGCTCAAGGAGCAGAGCGAAATGAGCAGCTTCGGGCTACAGGTCGACCTGTACGCGGACGTTTACACGCGCCGTGTCTCCAGCTTCCGCTCCTACTCGCCCCAGCAGTACTTCCGCAGCCCCTACGACCTCATGCCCCACGAGCTGTAGGCAGGAATCAACAGGGAGGCGGGGAGATTTTGGGGGTGCGTACCAGGCGTCGCACCTGCGAGATGCGACGAACGCTTGCGTTGATGTGCGCGAGGGATTGAACAGGAAGGGTGGAAGAGTGGAAGGGATTGGATTGGGCGTGCGGGCGACAGAGGGGCTTGGACTAGCCCGACGCCACGACGCTTACCCCTCGGAGCCCCGCGAGGGGATGCCCCGCATCCCCTCGCGCTCGCCCCTCCAACCTTCCCCCCTTCCTGTTCAATCTCTCCGCTCCCCGCCTCCCCGCCTCCCTGTTGATCCCGACTTCCCCAAAGA
>DATDEV010000403.1:0-6252 GCA_036522995.1 Polyangiaceae bacterium | reverse complement strand
TCACGTTGGTCGACGAGTGCGGTGGAACGCACACCTACGATCCGAACGGAGTCGCGTGCAACACGCGCAGGGGCCGCGGCGAGCCCGGGGTGTGGAACCTGGGCTGCGAGGTCCGAGGCGCGCCCTGCCCGGGTCAGTGTCAGTAGCTGCGCGGCGGGCGACGCACGCGCACGAAAGCTGATGGCTGGCGCTGAGCAGCCGTTTGCTCAGCCTGCTCCGTCTGAATCTGGCAAGCGGGGGCCGAGGCGAAGCGAGCGGCATAACCGCCGAGCAAACGCCCGGTCTCGTCGTCGCGCTGGAACGAAAAGCCGTCGAAGTCGGGGTAGCGCTGGCCGTCGTCGTCCACCCCCGCCAGCATCCAGGCCAGCGCAGCGCCGCCGCCTTGCTCGAGCAGCAGCTCGTTCCAGCGACGATAGCGGCTCTGGCGCAGCGGCCAGCCCGAGCTGAGCGCGCCGCGGTTGTCCGGCGCTCGCACCACCGGCGAGCCGTACTCCTCGAGCAGCGTGGGCTTGCCCAGCTCGCGCGCGATGCGCAAATGGTCGCTTATCCAGCGCTCATCGCTGCTCGGTGGCATGCCCCAATGCTCGGGGTACAGATGAAAGGTGCCGAAGTCCACGTTGGGCAGCGCCGTGAGCGCGCGGTGGTCGACGCCGTCCTGCCCCCGGTAGGTCCAGTGCTCACCACCCTGGTTCAGGAAGCCCTCGTCGCCCACCGAGACCAGATGATTGGGATCGAGCGACTTCACGTAGCTGGACATCTCGTGCGCCCAGCGCGTCAACGTGTCGTGGTCCCAGCCGCTGTCGCTGTCGAACGCCGAGGCGTTCTTGCAGCGCGGCTCGTTCGCGAGCTCCCAGCCGAAGATCGTGGGATCTTCGCGGTAACTCAGGCCTGTCAGCGCGCTTTGCCGAGTCACGACGTGGTACGCCCAATCGCGGTACGCCTGCCGCAGCTCCGGCGCGGTGAAGAATTCGTGGTGCTGCTGCTTACCGTACCAGACCAAGTACTGATCCATGCCGCCGAACTCGCGCCAGTTGTTGGTGAGCACGATGATCAGCTTGATGTCGTGCTCGGCGGCGGCTTGCAGCACGTGGTCGAGGCGCTGTAGGCCGTCCGGTCCGTCGTTGTAAGCAGGTCGCTGCCGCGCTGCATCCCAGTACTGGAAGTAGACGCCCTGCTTGTGACCAGCCCCGTCGACGTTCGGCACCGAGCCGTCGAGCGACCCGCGATCGAGCATGGCCCACACGCGCATGACGCGGAAACCCAGCGCGCGTGCCGCAGCGAACACGTCGCTTACCGCCGCCCGGCTCTTGTAGATGGGGTAGTAGTTGTTGGCGCCGGCGAAGCAGAAGGGCTTGCCGGCAAGCTCGAAAGTGGCGGACGGCTCCACGCCTGGCTGCGGGCTCGCGGCTGCCGCGCTCGCCGGTGACTTCATGCAGCCGAGCATGAGCGCCGCCACGCCCAGCCAGCCAAGGCGCCAGCCGAGCGCAGGCTCGCTCCCGCTCGGCTCAACGACCTTGGAGGCGCTCTCGCAAATAGGCAAGCGCGAGCGCTCCGAGGTTCCGCTGTCCAAGCTCCGTCGCGAGTCGGTCGAGCCGCTCGAAGGTCTCGCTGCCGAGCTTGCTGCGCAGGTCGGCTTCCAGTGAGGCGCGGTTGTGCTGCTCCGACAGGTGGTCGCGCCAGGCTGGGCTCCACACCTCCGACAGATCGCGAGGCATGCCGGCTGCGACGAGCCGCGTCCATTCGCCAGGATCGCACCACACGCCGCCGCAGCGGGCGCAGCGCTCGAGAAAGTAAGGATCGTCGTTGGTGACGCGCGCGCGGCGTAGCAAACCGTGGCCCTCGGGGCACGGGCCCGTGCGGTGATCTTGCTCCAGCGGTTGCTGCGGCACGACGTCGTGCCGCAGCACGAGCTCCAGCGTGCTGGCATGCTCGAGCTCGGCCGGTGGCAACCAGAAGCCGAAGCACTTGCCGCAGCGGAGTACCGCGCTCTGCGAAAGCGCCGTGAGCGGGAAAGGTCCGCACTTGGGGCAGCGCTCGTTCATCGGCGTCGACTGCGTGCCGCTCGGCAGCCCGCGAACGTAGGCCTAACACGGGCCAGGCTTCGCGTCGCCTGCTAAGCTGGCGCGCGGAAAACCCAGCCATGACGATCGAAGTGCGCGAGGCAGATTTGAGCAATGCCGACCACGCTCGTGGTCTGCTCGAGGTTCTGGATGGCTACGCCAGGGGAGACATGGGCGGCGGAGCAGCGCTGGAGGTCGAGGTTCGCGAGCGCTTGGTGCCAGCGCTGCGGAGCAACCCTGCGGCGCTGGTGCTGCTCGCACTGTCTGACGGGCGAGTCGTCGGCGTGGCGACCTGTTTTTTCGGTTTCTCGACCTTCCGAGCGCGCTCGTTGCTCAACGTGCACGATCTGGCCGTGCTACCGGAGCACCAGGGGCAAGGCATCGGCGCGGCGCTGCTGGCCGCTGCCGAAGAGCGCGCGCTCGCGCGCGACTGTTGCAAGTTGACGCTCGAGGTGAGGGAGGACAATGCGCGCGCGCGCCGGCTCTACGCGCGGCGCGGCTTCGCTGATTTCGAGCTGGCCGGTCAGCGTTTCCCGACGCTGTTTCTGTCGAAGCAGCTGTCGACGACGTGATTGGTCGGACCGGACGGCTGTGGCTTTTACCTGTGCCGGAAAAGATGTTGATTGACTTCACGGCCCCGGTGAAAGGTGCCAGAGTGCTCACCACCCCCAAATGCGCCTGGCGTCGGCCCTGTGCGCGCTCGCACTCCTCTGCGGCGCCTGTAGTGACAGTCCAAGTGAAAAGCGCGCCGAGTCGCGGCACTTACTCTATTGGGAGAAGTGGACCGACTTCGAGGGCGAAGCGATGGCTCGCGTGGTCGAGCGCTTCAACGCGGAGCAGCGCGAGCGGGTCAAGACCGAGCCAGGCTACAAACCGATCGAGGTCGAGCTGGTCATCGTCTCCAGCATCGAGCAAAAGCTGTTGATCGCCAGCGCCGGCGGCAATCCGCCCGACGTCGCCGGCATCTACAGCTTGATGATCGCTGCCTACGCCGACAAGGGGGCCTTGACCGACCTGACCGAGCTGGCGGGTCGCGACGGCATCGAACGCTCGCAGTACGTCGGTCGCTACTACGACCTGGCGGTGCACCGCGGCAAGCTCTGGGGTTTGCCGACGACACCGGCGTCGGTGGCTCTGCATTGGAACAAGCGCCTGTTCCGCGAAGCGGGTCTGGACCCGGAGCGCCCTCCGCAGACGCTCGAGGAGCTCGACGCCATGGCCGAGAAGCTCACCAAGTGGGAGGTGACGCTGCCCAGCGGCGAGAAGCGCATCGAGAGCGGCTACTTGCCCAACGTTCCAGCAGCCCAGAAGCGCTTGATTCAGGCGGGCTTTCTGCCCACCGAGCCCAGCTGGTGGAAGTACGGCTGGGGCTTCGTGTTCGGCGGCAAGCTGATCGACGGCGATAAGGTCACGGCGCTATCGCCGGAGAACCTGGCCGCCTACGAGTGGGTCGCCAGCTACTCCAAGAAACTGGGCGTGGACTCGATTCGGCGCTTCGCTTCGGGCTTCGGCAGCTCTGGCAGCGCCCAAAACCCCTTCCTGTCTGGCCGGCTGGCGATGGAGATCCAGGGCGTCTGGATGTACAACTTCATCACCAAATTCGCGGCGGGCATGCAATGGGGGGCGGCCCCGTTTCCGGCTCCCGCCGCGCATCCCGAACGTCACGGTGTGGCCAACGCCGAGGTCGACGCGCTGGTGATTCCCACCGGCTCCGAACATCCTGCCGAAGCCTGGGAGTTCATCAAGTACATCCAGCGCCAGGACGTGATGGAGCAGCTGTGCCTGGGGCAACGCAAGCACACGCCCCTGGCCCAGGTGAGCGAGCAGTTCTACGCACAGTCACCGAACCCCTACATCCGCTTGTTTCGCGAGCTGGGGGCCAGCCCCAATGCCTGGTCGTCCGCCAAGACCGGCGTCTGGAACGAGTACGCGCGCGAGATGTCGACCGCGGCCGACAAGGTCGCCAATCTCAACCTCACCCCGGAGCAAGCACTCACCCAGGTGCAGGAGCGCATGCAGCTCTCGCATGCCCGAGACCGCGCGATCGCCGCGAGGAGGCAGCGATGAGCCCGCTCGAACGTCGCAAGCTGCGAGTGGGCCTGCTGTTCTGCGCGCCGTGGCTGGTGGGGCTCTCGGTGTTCATGATCTACCCGCTGCTGGCGGCGCTCTACTACTCGCTCTGTGATTACTCGGTGCTGCTGCCGCCCGTGTTCGTGGGCTTGGACAACTACGTGGAGCTGTTTCAGGACCGGCTGTTCTGGAAGAGCTTGTGGAACACCAGCTTCTTCGCGGTGGGCTCGGTCGGCTTGAGCATCGTGATCGCGCTCACGCTGGCGATCTTGCTCAACTCCAAGGTCAAAGGCCTGCCGTTTTACCGCACGGTGTTCTTCCTGCCCTCGCTGATGCCGCTCGTGGCCGGCAGCATCCTGTGGTTCATCATGTACGCGGGTCAGGGCGGCGTCATCAACACGCTGCTGAAGAAGATCTACATCGACGGTCCCGCCTGGCTCACCGATCCCAATTGGGCCAAGCCGGCGATCATCTTCATGACCGCCTGGGGCGCCGGCAACGCGATGGTCATCTTCCTGGCCGGCCTGCAAGACGTGCCGGTGTCGCTCTACGAGGCGTCGGTCATCGACGGCGCCAATTGGCTGCAGCGGCTGTTCAACGTGACCTTGCCGATGATCTCACCCGTGATCTACTTCAACCTGGTGATGGGCATCATCGGCGGCTTCCAGGCCTTTGCCCAGGCGCTGATCATGACCGGTCAGACCGGCGCCGGGGCTCCGGAGCAGTCGACGCTGTTTTACGTGCTGCAGCTGTACAACGTCGGCTTCATGGATCTGCGCATGGGTTACGCCAGCGCCATGGCCTGGGTCTTGTTCGCGATCATCCTGGGCCTGACGTTTGCCGCTACCCAGCTCTCCAAGCGCTGGGTGACCTACGACCGCTGAGTCCACGCCATGGCAAGTCCCAACCCGCTCCAGCGCACGACTCCCCTCGTTCATCTGCCGCTGATCATCCTGGCGGCGCTGTTTCTCGGCCCCATCATCTGGCTGTTCGCTGCGTCGCTGCAGCCTCGCGAACAGATGGGCAAGGTCCCGCCCGAGCTCTTGCCGCGCCAGTACTACATCACGCGCGATGCCGAACGCATCCACGTCACCCCGCCGCAAGTCGTGGGCTTGGACAAGCTGCTCGTGCTGCCGGCTGCTGGCCCCAATCGGGGACAAGAGCTGCTGGTAGACCCCAGCCAGTTCAAGGACGGCAAACTGACCCAGCCGGTGCGGGTCGCCGACCACGAAGAGAACCAGACCTTCGACGCTCGACTACTCCGAAGCGTCGCCGCCTCGGACGTGACGGTCAAGGAGTGGCTCCTCAGCAAGTACGCCAAGCAGCAGGCGCGTATCTTCTACGTGCGCGCGGACGAGGTTGGCTCGGAGCTAGCGCCGGTTTGGGGAAACTACCCCGAGGCGATCAAGGCGCTCACCGCCGGCGAAAAGGACAAGGGCCGCCCGCTCTCGGAGCTGCTCGGCCTTTCGGTCTATCCGTGGACGGAGCACGACGTGAAGGGGCGAACCATCACGTTCTTGACCTACCTGACCAACACGCTGCTCGTGGCCCTCCTCGGCGTCACCGGAACCGTGATCTCGAGCGCCCTCGTGGCCTACGGTCTGTCGCGCATCACCTGGAAGGGGCGGGAGGCGTTGTTCAGCGTCACGCTGTCGACCATGATGGTGCCGTTCCCGGTGCTGATGATTCCGCTCTACGCCGTGTTCCGTGCGCTGGGCTGGACGGGGACGCTGATGCCGCTGTGGGTGCCTGCCTTCTTCGGCGGGGCGTTCAACATCTTCCTGCTACGCCAGTTTTTCATGACCATTCCGAACGAGCTTTCGGAAGCGGCGCGCATCGACGGTTGCAGCGAGCTGGCGATCTTCTTTCGCGTGATCCTGCCGCTGGCCAAGCCGGCGCTGTCGGTGGTGGCGCTGTTCCACTTTCTGTTCGTGTGGAACGACTTCTTGGGCCCGCTGATCTTTTTGACCAAGCCCGAGACGTTCACCATGGCGCTCGGCCTGCAGCAGTACCAATCGCAAAATGGCGGTTCGGAGCATCACCTGCTGATGGCGGCCTCGGCGCTGCTCGTGCTGCCCATCATCGTGCTGTTCTTCTTCGCCCAGAAGACGTTCATCCAGGG
>DATDEV010000402.1:0-2347 GCA_036522995.1 Polyangiaceae bacterium | reverse complement strand
CGAGCGAGGCGAACGTGAGGCTGATGCAAGAGAGCCTCGCGATGTGCAAGGAGTTCGCGAGCGAGCATCGCATCAACACCTGGTTCCGGCAGGGCGGTTACCTGTTCCTGGCGCGCGACTCGCAGCGAGCGGCAGAGCTGGCGAAGAGCGTGGCATTGCAGCAGCGCCTGGGCTTGAAGACGCAGTTGATCGACGCCGCCAAGGCGCAAGACCTGGTGCCGCAGCTGGAGCCGAAGGGCATCCAGGCGGCGAGCTTCAACGCGGACGACGCGGTGGTATTTCCGTGGCCTTTCGTGTGGGGTTACGCCGAAGGCGCCCGCGCGCTGGGCGTGGAGATCCACACCTTCTGTCGGGTGCTGGCCGTCGAAACGACGGGCGGCAAGGTGGCGGGCGTGGAGACGGAGCGCGGAGCCGTGAAGACGCCGATCGTGGTCAACGCTTGCGGCGCCCTCAGCCCCGCGCTGGCAGCGAGCGTCGGCATCGAGCTGCCCACCAAGCCGCACCGTCACGAGATTTGCGCGAGCGAACCGCTCAAGCCCTTTCTGGGGCCACTGGTCGCCGACCTGGAGAGCGGCCTGTACTTCTCGCAGTCGACGCGCGGCGAGATCGTTGGCGGCATCGGCAACGCCAAGACGCCCGAAGGCCCGGGCCAAGCCTCGTCGCTGCGCTTCCTGGCGCTCTACGCCCGAGCCATGACCGCCACCTGCCCACTGCTGTCGTCGCTCAAGATCCAGCGCCAGTGGGCGGGGCTCTACGATTTGTCACCCGACCGCGCGCCCATCGTCGGGCCGGTGGACGAGCTGTCAGGCTTCTATCTGGTCAGCGGATTCATGGGCCACGGCTTCATGATGGCGCCTGCGGTGGGCAAACGATTGGCTCGCGCCATCGTCAGCGGAGAGACGCCCGAGCCATTCGGCTCCTGGGCGCATCGCCGCTTCAAGGCCGGAACGGCAGTTACTGAAGCGATGATCATCGGCTGATTGCGGCATGCGCCGTCATAACGCAGCGCGTTGCACACGCCGACCTACAGTGTGGCTGTCACGGGTCGATTGACAGGTTCTCGCCTGCCGGCGTAGCGTCCCCACGCACGCGAACCTGGGGATTTTGCGCGAGTTTCTGCTCGCGACGCCTCGGTTTTCGGGTCTCAAGCTGTCTATCGTCCATCCGTCTCGGGAGGAATTTCTAATGCTGCGCTCCTCGCGTCCTGTCGTGTCGCTGATCCGCTCGCTCGTCCTTGGCTCCGCCGCCACCACCACGGCCGCCACGGCACTGCTCGCCGTCACGACCATGGTTGCCTGCCAAGACGAAACCCAGCCCGAGTACTGGGTGGAGAAACTGAGCGACAACGCCTGGAAGGCGCGCGCCGTGAAGCGCCTGGAGCAGTTCTTCGAGGACGCCGTCACCAAGAACGGCAACGACATCAAGGCGCAGGGCGTGCAGGACTTGATCAACAAGACCGTCGAGCCGCTGACCAAGACTTACGTCACCGACTACGACACCCTCGACTCCAAGACGCGCGTGTCGCTGATCAAGCTGCTCGCCTCCTACCGTGACAAGCGCACCGAGCCGGCGCTCAAGAAGGCCTTCGAAGAGTTCGCCAAGCGCCCGGCCACCGCCAAGGACGAGAGCGACATCAAGTGGGCAGCGCGCGCGACGGGCGATATGAAGCTCGATTCGCTGGCAGTGCCGTTGGTCGAGGCCTTTTCCAAGCTGCGCGCCAGCACGATGCTGGGCGGCGTCGTGTACAAAGATTTGAACGAGTCGATGATGGACATGCCCAGCAAGGCCTGGGTCGGCCCGCTGATCGCGCGCCTGGACGCCGAGATCACCCCGCCCAAGCCGAAGGAGCCGAGCACCGTCGACGACTACAAGGACCAGCTGTTCTGGCAGACCACGGCGGCCGAGCTGCTCGGGCGCATCGGCGATCCGCAAGCCGTCGAGCCGTTGCTCAAGGTCATGCTCGACCCGACCAAGGCTGACGTTCAAGCCACCGCGCTGCTGGCGCTGGTCAAGCTCGGCAAGCCCACCGTGGATGCCGCCAGCAAGTTGCTGCAGGGCAAGGACGAGAAGCTGGCGGGCTTCGCCATGCGCCGCCTCAAGGAGATCACCGGTAAGGACGTGCAGGGCACGCCGTACGTCGCCACGGCTGCGCTGGTGCTGGGCACGACCGGACGCTCCGATGCGGTGCCGGTGCTGGTCGCCGCGGTCGGTAGCGAGAAGGACGCGCCGACCCGAGCCATCATGGCTCGCGAGCTGACCAAGCTGCCGGAGACCGAAGAGTCGAAGACCGCGTTCAAGACGGCGTTCGAGTCGTTCACGCTCGAAACCGAGATCCCGCCCGCTGGCG
>DATDEV010000401.1:0-7856 GCA_036522995.1 Polyangiaceae bacterium | reverse complement strand
CAGACGGTGCGGGAAAAGGCTACCCAGCTCTACGCTGCCGGCGAGGTGAGCATCACGGAGCTATTGGAGGCCTATCGCGCTGCGGAGGAAGCCAAGCTTGCCAAGCTCGCGCTCGGGCAAGAGATCGCTCTCACCCGTCTGGCGCTGATGCGCGCAGCCGGCACGATGTTCGACGCCAAGTTGGATCGTGAATGTCAGGGCACACAAGGGGGCGGGCGATGAGCATGACCCCAGCCGCACGGCTCGCGACCGGAGTGGCTGTGGCGCTTCTGCTGCTGGCTTGCGACCGCGGTGCGGGCCACGGCCACGACCACGACCACGAAGACGCTCACGCGGGCCACGCCGAAGCGGAGCAGGAGGGGCCGTCACTGGCCCTCACGCGCTGGACGGAACGCTACGAGCTGTTCGTCGAGCTGCCGGCGCCCATGCCAGGTAAACCGGTGGCGTATCACGCCCACGTCACGCGGCTGTCCGACTTCGGCGCCGTCGGCGAGGGCACGTTCCGGGTGCGCTTCTCGACGCCTACGGGCGTGGCTCAAGAGGCCGTGCAGGTCGGCGTGAAACGGCCGGGCATTTTCGCGTTCGAGGGCCCCGCGCCGGGCGCTGGGACCTACGGCCTCGAGATGGTCTACGAGCACGCAGCTGAGCGCGACGTGTTCGATTGCGGTTCGGTGACCGTCGCCAACAAGCCGGTGGCCGCCGAGCTGGAGTTACCGGGCGGTGCCATCACGTTTCTCAAGGAATCGCAGTGGAAGGTACCGTTCGGCACTGCGTGGGCCGAGCAGCGCTCGATGGCGCGCGAGCTCGAGCTCGCGGCGGATGTGGAGCCGGCTGGCAAGGATCAGCTGACGGTAGGCGCGCCCACCGGTGGGCGTTTCTTTCACAATCCCAAGCTCGCCCTGGCCGAAGGCATGCCGATCAAGAAAGGCGACGTGCTCGGCTCGATTGCCCCGACGGTCGCGGGCGATGACTACAGCCGGCTCCAGTTCGCGGTGGAGGAAGCGCGGCTCGCCTCGGAGCAGACCGAACGCGAGATTGCGCGCGTCGAGCCACTGGTGAAGCAGGGGCTCCTGCCGGAAAGGCGTTTGATCGAGCTGAGAAACGAGCTCGAGACTCAGACGGCGCGCTTGAAATCGGCGGGCGGCCGGCTGGGGCGTGTCGATTCTCCCGGAGGTGCCGGCGGCCTGGCAATCAAGTCGACGCTCGACGGTGTGATCTCGCAAGTGGTGGTGCCAAACGGCGAGCCGGTCCAGGCGGGCGCGCCGCTGGTACGCATCGGTGGCACCGAGCAGCTGTGGGTTCGGGCGCGCTTCGTCGCCAAGCCGGCGTCGATGCTCGTCGATCCGACGCCTGTTGCGCTTCGACTTGCGTCGGGGGAGCGCGTCAGCTTGGAAGCTCGCGGGGCGCGCTTCTTGTCTGCGCTGCCCGTGGTCGACGTCGCTTCCCGAGTCGCCACCTGGATCGTCGACGTTCCGGCAGCAGCGGTGAGGGCAAAGGGGCTGACCGGCAACGACCTGCGCCCGGGTGCCAGCGTGGTGCTGTCGGTGCGTATCGGCAAGCCCGAGCCTGCGCTGGCCGTGCCGCGCTCGGCGGTCGTCGAGATCAACACGCGGCCGTACGTGTTCGTGCAAGCCGACGGTGAGCACTTCGAAAAGAGGTCTGTCGCCGTGGGCCACGCGGATGGTGAGTTCGTGCGCATCGAGTCGGGTGTGAAACGCGGTGAGCGCGTCGTCACGCGAGGTGGCTTCGACATCCACCTGGCTTCGTTGATGGGCTCTGTCGAGTCCCACCGGCACTGAGCGAGGCGCCCGATGTTCGATGCCATCATCCGCGCTTCGCTCAAGCACCCGTGGCTCGTCGTGGCTGCGGTCGTGCTGCTGGCCGGTATCGGCCTGTTCGAGACCTCACGCATGCCCCTGGACGTCTTGCCGGAGCTCTCCGCGCCCTCCGTGACGGTGGTGACGGAGGCCAACGGTATGGCCCCCGAGGAGGTCGAAAAGCTCGTCACCGTACCGCTCGAGCAAGCCCTCAACGGCTCCAGCGGCGTACGGCGCATTCGCTCCTCCTCTGCGGTCGGCATCTCGCTGATTTGGGTCGAGTTCGATTGGGAGATTGCGCCGCTGACGGCGCGGCAGGTGGTTGCCGAGAAGCTGTCGACGTCACGTTCGGCGCTCCCCTCAGGCATCGAGCCCGTGATGGCGCCCGCTTCGTCCATCATGGGTGAGATCATGTTCGTCGGCGTGACGGGTGCGCCGGGCGTGAGCGGAGTCGCGCTGCGCGACGCCGCGGAATGGCAGGTTCGTCGTCGCCTGCTCGGCCTGTCCGGCATTGCCCAGGTCGTGCCGATTGGCGGCGGCGTCAAGCAACTGGAGGTCCTGCTCTCTCCGGAAAAGTTGATGCGCAACAAGGTGGGAGTCAGCCAGGTGCTGCAAGCCCTCGAGGGCAGCTCGGAGAGCACCCCGGGCGGTTTTTACGTAGCTGGCCAGGAAGAGTATCTGATTCGCGGCGTGGGGCGGATCAGCTCGCTCGAGGCGCTGGGGCGAACCATCGTACGTGAGCACGACGGAGTTCCCACCACCCTCGACGACGTTGCCGAGATTCGTTTCGGGGAAGCCATTCGTCGCGGAGAGGCGGCGCTGGATGGCAAGCAGGCGGTCGTGCTCAAGGTTCAAAAGCAACCCCAAGCCAACACGCTGGAGCTGACCAGGAAGCTCGACCTGGCGCTCGACGACATCGCCACGTCGCTGCCGCCTGGTATTTCCCTGTATCGAAAGGGCTTTCGACAGGCCGACTTCATCCGCGTCGCGCTGAGCAACGTGATGACCGTGCTGCGCGACGGGGCCGTGCTGGTCGCGATCGTGCTGGCGCTGTTCTTGATGAGCTGGCGTACGACGCTGATCTCGCTGCTCGCCTTGCCGATTTCACTCCTGGTCGGCCTGCTCGTGCTGCGTTACAGCGGAGCCTCCGTCAACACCATGGTGCTGGGCGGGTTCGCCATAGCCATCGGCGAATTGGTGGACGACGCCATCATCGACGTCGAGAACGTCTACCGGCGCTTGCGTGAGAACCTGCTTCTGCCCAGCAGCGAGCGCCGCTCCGCATTCGACGTCGTGTACGACGCCTCACGCGAGATCAGGAGCTCGGTGGTGTTCGCTACTGCCATCATCCTGCTCGTGTTCGCGCCGCTGTTCTTCCTGAGCGGCATCGAGGGGCGCCTGCTGCGTCCGCTGGGGATTGCCTACGTGACCAGCATCGCTGCCTCGCTGCTGGTGGCGCTGACGCTCACGCCGGTGCTTTGCCTGCTGCTGTTGCGGCGGCTGGAGCTGAGGCAGACCGAGCACCGCGATACTTGGCTGGCCCGTCACTTGAAGCGAGCCTATCGACCCATCGTCGCCGCTACGCTGCGTTTGCCGATTCCGATCGCCGTCGCCTCGTTGGCCGGAGCGGTCGCCGCCGTGGTTGCCCTCGGCTCGTTTGGCCGCTCGTTCCTGCCCGAGTTCAACGAGGGCTCGCTCAATATCGCGGCCGCCACCGCGCCTGGCACGTCGCTCGAGACCTCGGACCAGATCGTCCGTCGCTTGGAGCAGTACCTGGTTCAGCACCCCGCGGTCAGCTCGGTCATTCGCACCACGGGCCGTGCCGAACGCGACGAGCATGCCATGGACGTGAACTTCTCCGAGCTGGAGGTGGGGCTCAACCTCGCGGGGCGTGACCGCGGCGCCGTGCTGCGGGAGATTCGTGAGCGAGCCCTGGCCATTCCGGGCCTCTCGGTGGCGGTGGGTCAACCCATCAGCCATCGCATCGAGCACTTGGTCAGCGGCGTCCGCGCGAATCTGGCGGTCAAGATCTTCGGCCCCGATCTGGATCGCCTGCGTGCTCTGGCGAAGCAGAGCGAAGCAACCCTGAAGGGCATCCCTGGCCTCGTGGATCTGGTCGTCGAGCAACAGACCGAGATCCCGCAGCTCTTGATACGGCCCAAAGCGACGGAGCTGGCGGCGTTTGGACTTCGACCGGGTGATCTGGCGCGTTTCGTGGAGCTCGCCTTCCTGGGCAAGCGGGTCGCCACGTGGTGGGAGGACGAGCGCGTCTACGACGTGGTCGCCAAGCTGCCGGACGTCTACCGCAGCGACTTCGACCTCTTGAGAACGACGCCGATCGACGCGAGAGGCGAGCGCTTCGCCGAGCTTGGCGCGGTGGCAGTCGTAGAGAAGACGACCGGACCCAATCTCGTCAATCGTGAGAACGTTCAGCGCCGTATCGTGGTGACCGCCAACGTGTCGGGTCGGGACCTGCGTGGGGCAGCCGCAGAGGTGCAGCGCCAGTTGGATACCAAGCTCAAATTGCCGCTGGGCTACCATGTCGAGCTAGGCGGTGAGTTCGAGAGCGAGGCGTCCGCCAGTCGCATGATCCTGGGTGTCTCGGTGTTCGCGATCGCAGGCATGGCGGTGCTCCTGTTCATGGCCTTCCGCTCCGCGCGCGACGCGGCGCTCGTGATGCTCAATCTGCCGCTCGCGCTCGTGGGCGGAGCCGTTGCGGTTTGGATCGGTGGCGGTATTCTCAGCATCGCTTCGCTGGTTGGGTTCATCACCCTATTCGGCATTGCGAGCCGCAACGGCATCATGCTGGTTACCCACTATCGCCAGCTGTTGATGGTCGAAGGGATGTCGGTGCAGCAGGCCGTGCTCCAGGGCAGCATCGACCGACTCATCCCGATCCTGATGACGGCGCTCACAGCAGCCCTGGCCCTGATCCCGATCGTCATGGCTGCCGGTCAACCTGGCAACGAAATCCAGGCCCCGATGGCTGCTGTCATTCTGGGCGGGTTGGCCAGCTCCACCCTGCTCAACCTGCTCGTCCTGCCCACGCTCTTTGCTCGCTTCGACGTTGCGGGGCGCTCGCGCCCACCTTAGGACCTCATGCGCGCATGGCGACATCGACACCACCTCCAATGAAGACGGCTCCGCCAGAGGCGTGGCCGCCGCTGGTCAGGCTGGCACGACGTGCGGGGCGCCCGCTCGAGCGCTTCCTCGGCATCGAGGCGGCCAGCGGCGTGCTGCTGATCGTGGCAGCGGCCGTGGCGCTCGGCTGGGCCAATTCTCCGTGGGCGGCAAGCTACGGACAGCTTTGGCACACGCCCCTGGGGATTCGTGTCGGCGCTTGGGCGTTCGAGCGGTCGCTCGAGTGGGCCGTCAACGACGGCTTGATGGTGATCTTCTTTTTCGTGGTGGGCCTGGAGATCAGGCGCGAGATTCATTGCGGCGAGCTCTCCGAATGGCGTCGAGCCTCCGTGCCCGCAGCCGCAGCACTCGGTGGCATGCTGGTCCCGGCCGGCTTGTACCTCAGCCTGGCAGGCGCCGCGGCCACACGCTCCGGCTGGGGCGTGCCGATGGCCACCGACATCGCCTTCGCGGTCGGCATCCTGACCCTGCTCGGCAAGCGCGTTCCCGCCGCGCTGCGGGTCCTGCTGCTGGCCGTCGCTGTCATCGACGACCTGGGGGCGATCATCGTGATCGCGCTCTTCTATTCCTCGGGAATCAACCCTTCCGGCTTCGCTTGGGCTGGGGCAGGCCTGCTCGCGCTGCTGGCGATGCAGCGCTTCGGGGTGCGCTCGAAGCTCGCCTACGTCGCCCCGGCATTGGTGATCTGGGCCGGAACCTACGCCGCGGGTATTCACCCCACCATCGCTGGGGTCGTGATTGGGCTGCTCACGCCCGTGCAGGCCTGGCTCGGGCCCGACGGCTTCGTTGCCGGGGTCCGCGAGGAGCTCGCTCACCTCGAAAGCATCACGCCTGGCTCACTCTCGGCACACGAGCTCGCGGGTCGCCTGCAGCACGTCAATGCCGCGCGGCGCGAGGCGCTCTCGCCCGCTGAAAGCTTGATCCAGTCGCTCCACCCCTGGGTGGCATTCGGCATCATGCCGGTGTTTGCGCTGGCAAACTCGGGCGTCTCGCTGAGTGGCGGCTGGCCCGCCGGCGAGTCGTTGGCCGTCGCCAGCGGCGTCTGCTTGGGCCTGGTGATTGGCAAACCGCTGGGCGTGCTGGTCGCCACCTGGCTCGCGCTGCGTCTCGGTCTGGGGAAGCTCCCGATCGGTATCACCACCCGACACCTGGTGGTACTCGGGCTGGTTGCCGGCGTCGGATTCACCATGGCCTTGTTCATCGCGCAGCTGGCGTTTGCGGACGCACGACTGCTGGTGGGAGCCAAGCTCGGTGTTCTAGTCGCCAGTGGCGGCGCCGCCGTCGTCGCGCTGCTGGTCGGTCGATTCCTGCTCAATCCGGCCGAGATCGCCGGCGCGGCGCCGACGGCCGACGAAGCCGAGGCCTCGACCGAGCTTTGAGCTGAGCCGCTAGTCAGCTGCGGCGCGAGCTGGTTCGCGGCGCTTGCCTGCATCACGGCCGCGGCTCACACGGCTCCGTAGCTGCCGACCCAGCGCGTCGAAGGCATCTCGCACGGCGATGTAGACGTCCTGGTGCGCTGGGCCGCCGGCGCTGCGGGCGACGAGCTCGCCGTGGGGAATCGTCAGGTCGATGCTGACCTGGAAGCTGTTGCCCTTCTGCTGATGGTTGTGCGGCGATTCGAGCACGACCCGGCAGCTGGTGATGCTGCCGAACAGCTGCTCGAGCTTCTCGACTCTGGAGCGGATCTTTGCTTCGAGCGCCTCGCTGCTCGAAAAACCTCGAAACGTGATGTGTAGGGGCAAGGTCATCAGGTCTCCTCGATTCGCGTCGGTTAGTTGCTCACGGCGAGGCGCACGAAGTCCGCCTCGGTCAAAATACCCACGATCTTCTGGTTCTCGAGCACGACCAGGCATCCAATCTGGCGCTCGAGCATGAGCTTGGCTGCTTCGGCCAACGGCGTGTCGCCGCTGGTCGTGATTACCTCTGTCTTCATGGCCTCCTTGGTCATAAGGCCCTCGAGCGCTTGCTCCCGCGCGTGCGAGCCGTAGCCCAGCGCGCGCAGCAGGCCACCGTGAAATAGATCGCGTTGACTGACGATGCCTACCAGCGAGCCGTCCTCGTCGACGATTGGCATATGGCGAATTCGTTGGACTCGCATCAGGTCGTCCACGCTGCGCAGGCTGTCGGTGCGACCCAGGGTGACGACGTTCGTGGTCATCAGATCGCGCACTAGTCGGGATGATGAGGTGTTCATGAGTGTTCGCTCCTCGCGTGACCGCTACTCAGCACAGGTCACGGACCCAGTGCGTGCCCGTGGGCACGCCGTCCGTGACGTGTTTCGGCCCGAGGTCGCGCCAGGTCGAGCACGGCTCGAGCGGGCGCTGCTGCTCGAGCGCCTGGGCGAGCGGCAACGTGCTCGTGGTCGCGTAGATGTACACGGGCGGCACGTTGACGACGGCAGTCGCCTCGACCGCAGTAGCCGTCTCCGGGAGGCTCCAAGCCACGGGAGCCGGGACGCTCTGCGGCGGGTCCATCACCAGCAAGGCTGGGGCGCCTCGTGTGAGCGCGAGCGGGTCGATTTGAATGACAGCCACGAGCCCCAGGGCCGCGAGTCCCGCGGCCAGAGAGCCCAATGCAATGATTCGCTCCTTCATGTGGCACCTCGCTGGTCAAGTCGGCAGCGCCGACCAATCATCCAGGTGGGTGCAGTTTTCAGGCCACGGCGCTCGGGGGCGCACAGCGACGAAAATGGCCGGAGTGGTGCGTAGGGGAGCGCAAGTCTTGCGCATGAGCCCGCAGCCCTTTCGCGTCGCCACTCATCGGCGCGAGCTAGCTCGGCGCAGCGGGGGCCTGGCGGCTGCGCGGTAGCTCGAACCAGAACGTGCTGCCATGGGGCTCGACGGGCTCCACGCCGATAGTTCCACCGTGGGCCTGCACTGCTAGCTTGCAAAAGGCCAG
>DATDEV010000400.1:0-2051 GCA_036522995.1 Polyangiaceae bacterium | reverse complement strand
GGCCATCTTCGCGCCGCTGGTGGGCACGCTCGAGACCGCGCATGCCGCCGGCATTCTGCATCGCGATCTGAAGCCGAGTAACATCTTCGTGCAGCTCGACGGCAGTGTGCGGCTGCTGGACTTCGGTTTCGCCAAGTTCCTGCGCATGCGCTCGGTAACCCTGGCCGGGCACGTCGCGGGCTCGCCCAGCTATATCGCGCCCGAGTGCTGGAAGGAGACGACCGAGGCGCTCGACCCGCGCATCGACGTGTACGGTCTGAGCGCGGTCCTGTTTCGCGTGCTGGCTGGGCGAGCGCCGTTCGTCGGCGAGCGCGTGATCGAAATCATGCGTCAGTGCATCGCTGCCGAGCGGCCTAGTCTGCACTTCCTACGCCCGGATCTGCCGCCCGCGGTCGACGATTGGGTGAAGGCGGCGCTCGCCATCGAGCCCGACGAGCGCTTCGGCAACGTGCGCGCCGCGTGGACGGCATTGAACACGGCGCTGGCCTCGGCTACTTAGTAAGGCCATGTTCGGACGCTGGTTACGCGGTGAGGAGCGAAGCAAGCAGCCTTCGGGCGGGGATGCGCTCGAGCGCGCGATTGCCAAGGAGCTGCCGGGCGCCGACGCGGAGACGATCGCCGTGGTCACCAGCATGGCGGGGCTGCTCGGCGCCGTCGCCTATGCGGACCGCAACTACTCGGACGCCGAAGAGCAGCGGGTGCGACAAGAGCTGGGGCGTGTGCACGGCATGAGCACCGCGGGTGTGGACGCGATTTGCACGGCGCTGCGCCAGCACGTCGTCGAGCTCTCGACCGTGCAGACGCCGCGCTACGCGCGCACCCTCGTCGAGCTAGGCGACGTTGAGCTGCGCCGTGAGGTGCTGGGCGCGCTGATCGAGCTGGCCGCCGCGGATGCCTCGATCTCGCTCGCCGAAACCAACATGCTGCGCCAGCTGACCACGGCGCTCGGTCTCAGTCAGCAGGACTACGTGGAGCTCCAGGCGCAGCACCGCCACCACCTCGAAGCTCTGAAGCGCTGAGCGCCGAGGCGCGCCTCAGAAAGCGGCGCTCTCGCCCGCTGAACGTTCCGGCGGGGTCCGCTCGAGCACGACCTGGTCACTCAGCGGCCTGGCACGTGAGCGCGTTACCGCAAAACCGGCTTTTGCCACCAGCGCCGCGAACAGCTGCAAGCCGCGTGGCTTGGTCGCCGCTGTGCTGGTGAGCTTGAGCGTGCGAATCGGCTCGTCGTCTCGCGTGACCGAACCGACCACTGCCAGCAGCGAGCCACAGCGCCCCAGCACCCGCAGGTTGGCAAGGATGTCTTCGTCCGAGCCGTATTCGAACAGTCCTCCTTCGGACGAGACGATGCCGATCGCGTCGTCGCGCTCGAGCGCCTGCAGGGTAGTCTCGAGCTCGGCGACCCGCTGCCAATCGTAGACCCGCCGTCGAAACTCGAGCTCGAGCCCTGCGAGCGGCGCTCCGGCCATGCGCAGCGCTTGCGCGGCTCGCTCGCCGAAAGCAGGTGCTGCCGCGTCACCATCCAGCACGCACACCACGCAGCGCCGCTGAGTGAGCAGCCAGGGGCGCTCGCGCTGCAGCAAGATCAGCGCGTTCAAGCTGTCGATGGCGGTGCCGCCCGCGATGTTGATCAGCCAGACGGGCTTCTGCGGAGCGGCGGAGAGCGCGCCCGCCAGCTGGTCCGCCAGCAGGCGCGCCATGTCGAAAAGCCGCAGCCGGAGCGCGATCGCCGGCAGTGACGCCGCGATGCGTCGATCCACCGGCGTGGCGAAGCTGCCTAGGTTTTGGGGTCCCAGCTTGAACAGATAGGTCGTGATGCCGTCGAGGAACGTGCCCTCGGCGCGGCGCAGCCCCGCGGCCATGATCGAGCCGCGCATGAACACGCGCATCATGAGCTTGCGCAGCACGCTGGGCAGGCGGGCCAAGCTCCGCTGCTCGACCAGAAAGCGCGCGATGAGCTCGCGCTGCCTGGCCTCGCTCAGCTCCAGGACGAAGCTGGGATGGGTAACGTCCACCACGGGCAGCTCGCGACCGTCGCTGGTGACCGCGTAGCA
>DATDEV010000399.1:0-11989 GCA_036522995.1 Polyangiaceae bacterium | reverse complement strand
CGGTTCATACCACAGGAAAGCGGCTTCACAACGAAAAAGTGCGTGGGGTTTCACGGAGCTGCGCGGGGCCAGGGGCGGCGGAAGCGGGCTGGGTTTTTGGGGGATTTTGAGGGGATGGGGGAGGGCCGAGCAGCTGTGCTGGCTGGCCGATGGGCAGCGTGTCGTGGCGAGCGGGGAGCTTGCACCGCATGTACTTGGGGAGAAGCATCTTGGATTCGAGCATTCCGGCTGCACCGAGCCCGCTGGCCGCTTCGCTGGGGCGACCGTCGCTGCGGGCGCGCCGTCGAGAGGCATTCTGGGGAGCGCTGTGCGTGGTCGGCTCGGCGGTCGCGTTTTCGGCCAAGGCCGTGATCGCCAAGCTGGGCTACCGGCACGGCGCCGATCCGGCGACGCTGCTGGCGCTGCGCATGGGCCTTTCGCTGCCGTTCTTTGCGGTGGCGGCGGTGGTGACGTCGCGCGGGCGCGCCGCTCTACCGGGGCGGGACGTGGGCAAGATCGTGCTGCTCGGGGTGCTCGGCTACTACCTGGCGAGCGTGCTCGACTTCTATGGGCTCGCGTACATCTCGGCGGGGCTCGAGCGGCTGATCCTGTTCGTCTACCCGACGCTGGTGGTGGTGCTGGGAGCGATCGTGTTCCGCACGCGCATCACGCGCCGCACGGTGGTGGCGCTCGGGCTCACCTACGCCGGGATCGCGCTGGCGGTGAAGAGCGAGGCCGCGGGCGCTTCGGGTCACGACGCTTGGCTGGGCGTGTCGCTGATCTTCGGCTGCGCGCTCAGCTACGCCTGCTACCTGCTCGGCAGCGGTCGCCTGATACCGCGCATCGGCTCGCTGCGTTTTAGCGCTCTCGCGCTGATCGTGTCGGCGCTCGCGATGCTGCTGCACTTCGCGGTCGTGGGCGGCAGTTTCCTTGGGCATCCGCCGGTCGTCTACCTGGATGGCTTGGTCCTGGCCTTGGTGTGCACGGTGCTGCCGGTTTTCCTGCTCGCCGAGGGCATCCGCCGCATCGGCGCCGGACCCGCGTCCATCATCGGTGCCGTCGGACCGGTGTCGACCATCCTGCTGGCGCACTGGGTGCTGGGTGAGCCGATCCACGCCATGCAGGCGGTCGGTACCGCGCTGGTGCTGCTCGGAGCCACCGTGGTCGCGCGCGCGCCGATTGCCGAGTAGGCGAGCGTTTCAAGCGTCACTGGTAGGCGGGACAGGGATTGAACCTGCGACCACCGGCTTGTAAGGCCAGCGCTCTGCCGCTGAGCTACCCGCCTGCGGTGGCGCTGAAGTAGCACGCCGCCGACGCTCGGGTGAAGCGGGCTGCTGCAATCCGCTAGAAATTCGCGCAATTGGGCTCGGGACCGCCGGCCGGTTCGGCGCCGCCAGGGCCGCCGGATGGCTCAGATCGAGACCAGGAGTCCACAGCTTGTTCCACAGTGCATCCACAGGTCTGTGGATGGACCGTGGCCGAATATGTCTCGTTCGTTGCCAGCGCGCCTCAAGGTCGACGCTCGGGGGTCGGTTCAGTCGAGCGAGGCGCCGGCGGTGCGGATGACCTCGGCGTACCAGCGCGCCGAGTCTTTGAGCGTGCGCTTGCCGGTCTCGTAGTCGCAGTAGGTCAGGCCGAAGCGATGCTTGTAGCCGTGACCCCACTCGAAGTTGTCGATGAAAGACCAGTGGAAGTACGCGTCCAGCGGCACGCCAGCGGCCGCCGCGCGCCGCAGCTCGAGCAGGTAGCGGTGCGTGAAGTCGATGCGCTGCGGATCGTGGACATGGCCGTCGCGCGACACCCAGTCACGGCACGAGATGCCGTTCTCGGTGATGACGATCGGCTTGCCGTAGCGCTCGTGCAGCAGCTTGGGGCCCCAGAACATGGCTTCGGGCGTGACGTACCAGTCGAACGCGCTCAGCTTGGCTCCGACCGGCATCGGGACTACCTCCGGCTTGCCATCGCTGCCAGCGCGCACGTACTCGCCCTGGTAGATGTTGACGCCGAAGAAGTCGATGGGCTGCGCGATGGTGCGCAGATCTTCCGCACCCGGCGTTGGCGCATCCTTGCCGAACAGCGCCAGCCCATCCTCCGGGTACTTGCCGAGCATCACCGGATCCATCCACCAGCTATTGGTCCAGGCCGTCTCGGCCTGGATGCCGAACATGAGCTGCCTGGCCGCAGCCAGATCGGCGACCGACGCCTCGTCGAGCGGCATCTTGCACAGGCCCACCGGGGCGTAGCCGATGAGGGCAGGTTGCTTGCTGGCGGCGCGGATGGCCTGCACGCTCTTGCCGTGCGCCAGCAGCGTGTGGTGGCCTGCCAGCAGCACCTCCTTGAACGCAAGCTGATCGCCGGGCGCGTGACGGCCTTCGTGATGACCAGCGCCGATGTACACCTGCGGCTCGTTCAGCGTCATCCAGTGCTTCACGCGGTCGGAGAGGCGTGCGACCACCAGCGCGCTGTAGTCGGCGAACCAATCGGCGCTGTCACGGTTGAGCCAGCCGCCGCGATGGTAGAGCGCGAGCGGGAAATCCCAATGAAACAGCGTGACCCACGGCTGTACCCCCGCAGCGAGCAGCGCGTCGATCAGCCGATCGTAAAAGTCGAGGCCCGCGGCGTTGGCAGCGCCCACGCCTTGGGGAAGCACGCGCGGCCAGGAGATGCTCAGCCGGTAGGCTTGTAGCCCCAGCTCCTTCATCAAGCCGACGTCGTCGGCGTAGCGATGGTAGTGGTCGCAGGCGACGTCGCCGGTGTGGCCGTTCCACACGGCGCCCGGCTTGCGGCAGAACATGTCCCACACGCTCGGGCCCTTGCCGTCGGCCTCGGCGGCGCCCTCGATTTGATAGGAGGCAGCGGCCGCGCCCCACACGAACTTCGGAGAAAAACCGGACATCTAGCGTCAGCTTAGCATGCGAGAGCCGACCTGGAAACGGTTCCAGAAACGGGCCCAAAAAAGCCGGCTCGCCGCGGACGAGCCGGCTTGGGGGGATCAGCGCCAGTACTTGCCGTAGCCGAACTGCAGCGAGGTGCGGTCGAAGCTATCGGAGTTCTTGTGCATCAGCAGCTGGTAAGTGAAGGCGCTGCCCTGCTCACCGATCAGCGCCGACCAGTGCAGGAAGAAGTACCACAGGCGGTACCAGCGCTCGCCGTAGGCGCGGATCACGTTCTCGCGATTGCTGACCCAGTGGTCGCGCCAGGCGCGCAGCGTGAGCACGTAGTGCGGGCTCATGTTCTCGACGTCGGTGACCTCGAAGCCGCCGTCCTCGGCAGCGCGGATCATGCCCGAGAGCGTGAGGCTCGCGTCGGCACCCGGAAAGATGTAGCGGCTCATGAACAGACCCCAAACCAGGTCTTCGGGGCGCAGGGTCAGCGCCGAGAGCGGGTTCTGGGGGTTGTAGAGGTTGCGGATGCCGGTCCACTGCAGGACGAACAAGCCGTCGTCGGCGAGCAACTCGTGCACCTTCTCGTAGTAGGCCACCAGGTTCTTGATGCCGACGTGCTCGACCATTTCCAAGCTGACGATCTTGTCGAACTTGCCCTGCACGTTGCGGTAGTCGCAGACCTCGACCTTGGCCCGATCGGCAACGCCGTACTTTTGGATGCGGTCGGTGCCGAAGTTGACCTGCTCTTGAGCCAGGGTGACGCCGTAGCTGCGAGCGCCGAACTCCTTGGCCGAGCGCGCGACGAAGGTGCCCCAGCCGCAGCCGATGTCGAGCAAGGTCTCGCCCTCTTTGAGCTGGAGCTTGTGGCAGGCCCGATCGATCTTGCGGTACTGCGCCTGCTCGAGCGGTTGGTTGGGCGTCTCGAAGCAGGCCGCCGTGTAAACCATGGCCTCGCCCAGGCACCACTGGAAGAAGTCGTTACCGCGGTTGTAGTGCTCGCCGACGATGCGGCTGTCCTGCGCCTTGGAGTGGATGGCCACTTCGGGCAGGAAGTTCGTGAACGCCCAACGAATGTGCGAGTCGGTCAGCCGAAACGACATTGTTTCGTGGCGTGTCTTGAAGAACGCATCCCACTTGTCGGCGGGGATATCGAGCTTGCCGTCGATGTAGGCCTCGTAAACGTCCGAGATCGGGACTTTCTTCCCCGACCACTTACGTCCGAGGGTGGCGTCTTCAAAACTTACGAAGTCACTGACGGTGTTTCTGCTCATGTCGGCCGGGCGGCTACGTAGAGGAGTTTGGACCTCGCAACAAGGTGCAAAGGTCCTGGGGCCGGGCACGCAGCGGGACAGCGGGCCGGCCTAGTCTGGCCCGGTGTGGGGCTGCGGACGACACTCGGCCCGCGTGCCACTTCGAAACACCCGATATCGTGGCACAAACCTGCCACTTCCTCCGAAACCGGCTATGGTTCCCGCCATGGAAGTACGCGGAGGCTCCTCCTCGGCAGCCCTGTTCGAAATGTGCGGGCGCTTCAAGAAGGCGTGGATCAAGGGGGGTTTTAGCTGGGACGGCCGCTTCTCTTGCGTGGCGTCCTCGTTCAGCAGCGAGCTGGATGCGGAGGCCCGCGCAGTCGTGTCCCAGTACTTTCCGAGCGAGTGGACGACCAAGACCGTCGTCAACGCGCCGCCGCAGGTGCGGGAGGTCGCTGAAAACACCGGCGGCGTCCGTACTGATCAGCGACTCTTCACTGGCGACACCAGCGGGCGCCTCGTCGTCTACGGCTTGTGGTGGCCATGGGGTGACGAGACGACGATCTCGTTTCGCGTCGGCATCGGCGGCTACGTGCTCGAACCGGACTTGATGCGGCTGCGCGAGGCGTTCGGCGCGCTCGACTGAGGCGAGGCGGCCTTGAAGCGGCGGATCGCGGCGGATGCTGCTACACCGCAGGCCGTGGATCTCGTTCAACTTCGCATCCCCGGCAAGGCCGCGCCTCCCTCGCCGAAGCGCGGCTTTCTGCCGACAACGCGCGCTGAAATGCAGGCGCGCGGTTACGCGGAGCTGGACATCCTGATCGTGACCGGCGACGCCTACGTCGATCACCCCGCATTCGGGCCAGTGCTGATCGCTCGCTTCTTGGAGGCGCGTGGCTACAAGGTCGGAGTGATCGCGCAGCCGGACTGGCGCACGCCCGAAGACATCGCGCGCATGGGGCGGCCGCGCCTGTTCGTGGGTGTGAGCGCCGGCAACCTGGATTCGATGCTGAACAAGCTGACCGCACAAAAGAAGGTGCGCAGCGAAGATCAGTATTCGCCCGGCGGTCGCACCGAGATGCGGCCGAATCGCGCCACCATCGTCTACTCGAACTTGTGCCGCCAGGCCTTCGGCGACACGCCGATCGTGCTCGGCGGCATCGAAGCGTCGCTGCGCCGCATCGCGCACTACGACTACTGGTCCGACTCGATCCGGCGCTCGATCCTGCTCGATGCCAAGGCCGACCTACTCGTGTTCGGTATGGGCGAGCGGGCGGCCTGGGAGATCGCGCGGCGGCTGGACGGCGGAGAGCGCGCCTCCGAGCTGAAGGACGTGCGCGGCACCGCCTACGTGATCGACGATCCCGAAGAGTGGGGGCGGATCGCGGCGTCGCCCAGTCGCTTCGTGCCGGACGGCTTGCCGGTGGTGCTGCCCTCGTACGAGGAGGTCTTGGCCGATAAACGCGCGTTTTCCAGCATGTCTCAGCGCTTTCAGGTCGAGACCAACGCCCAAAACGCCAGGCCCATCTTGCAGGTGCATGGCCGGCAAGCGGTGTTCTTCAATCGTCCGGCCTTGCCGCTGGCGGAGTCCGAGATGGACGCGCTCTACGACCTGCCCTTCGAGCGCGCCGTGCACCCGAGCTATCGCGGCGACAGCGTGCCGGCGTTCGAGACCGTGAAGGAGTCGATCGTGACGATGCGCGGCTGCTTCGGGGGCTGCACGTTCTGCAGCATCACCGAGCACGAGGGGCGGGTGATTCAGAGTCGCTCGGCCGACAGCGTGCTGCGTGAGGTGCGAGCGCTCACGCGCATGGCCGGCTTCTCCGGGATGATCAGCGACGTGGGTGGGCCGACGGCCAACATGTACAAGATGACGTGCAAGGACGAGCGCACCGAGAGCGCCTGTCGGCGCCTGAGCTGCGTCCATCCCGGGATTTGCAAGAATCTGGTCACCGATCATCAGCCGGTCATCGACCTTCTGCGCAAGGTGCGGCAGGTGCCAGGTGTGAATCGGGTGTTCGTGGCCTCGGGCGTGCGCTACGACCTGGCCGAGCGCAGCCCCGAGTTCGTGCGCGAGCTGGCGGCGCACCACACCGGCGGCCAGCTGTCGGTGGCGCCCGAGCACACCAACCCGCGTGTGCTCGAAAAGATGAAGAAGCCGGGCATCGAGAGCTACGAGCGCTTCGCCGAGTCGTTCTGTCGCGCGAGTGAGAAGGCGGGCAAAGAGCAGTACCTTGTCCCGTACTTCATCACCGGGCATCCGGGCTCGACGCTGGCCGATACCGTCGAGCTCGCGCTGTACCTGAAACGCAAGGGCATGCGGCCTCGCCAGGTGCAGGACTTCATTCCCACGCCGATGTCGATGGCCACGTCGATGTACTACACCGGGCTGGATCCGTTCACGTCCGAGCCGGTGCACGCGGCGCGCGACCTGCGCGAGAAGCGCCAGATGAAGGCGCTGCTCTTCTACTGGGACCCCAAGCAGCAGCCGCTGGCGCGTGAGGCGCTGCGCAAGGCGGGGCGTGGCGACCTGATCGGTCGCGGCCCTCAGTGTCTGGTGCCGCCCGAAGGCGGCTCTTCCTTTCCGAGCTTCGCCGGCCAGCCCCAGGCGCGAAGGCCGGCTCAGCGCGGGGCGCGCGCCAGCGACACCACGATGCGGCGCCGACGAGCGAGCAAGGGAAACAAGCGCCCTTCGTAGAAGCGCCGCAGGTTGTGGCGCGTCATGGCGGGCAACACCTGATCACCGATCAGCTTCTGTGTGTCGGCGGCCAGGCAGAACAGCGTGAACACTTCGGCCGCCGAAAATAGCCGGGCCAGCAGCGAGCCGAGGATACCGGAAGCGCGCCTGGGGTCACCGTGGGCCACGACCAGGGCGCGCAGCTCCCGGTAAGTAAGCCGGTCGCGCGGGACACGCGCGTGGGGAGCCATGAACAGCTCCTCGAAGGCAGCCTCGTCCAGCTGGCCCCCGTGCCCGAATACCCCCGACTCGAACGGATGCTTGCCGCGCGCGATGTCGGGCACCGAAATGCTGAGCGAGGGCTTTTGGCGGGTGAGGTAGCCGAGAAAGGCGTTGATGATCAGCGCCAGAGGGGCTGACAGCAGCCAGGGCAGACCGAGCGCCGTCATACCCTTCAGGGTTTGGCCGAGCGTGATGGCCTCGTCGTGGTCGGGATCGAAGTAGCGCGCGTGAAGCTCGAGAGCGCTACGGCGCCGGCGTGATCGTCCATGGGCGGCTGAAGCGCCGCGACCGCTTTTTGTGCCAAGACCGGGAGCTGCCACGAGGGGGGAGACTAGGATAAAAGTCGAGGCCGGGGGGCCGGTGTTGAAAGGGCCGTGGGCGGCAGGTAGCGTGCAGGCTCCATTTGGCCACGAAACTTGCTGCTCCGCGCGAGTTCAAAGGCAACGACCGCTTCATCATCGAGAGCATTCTCGGAGAAGGCGGCATGGGCGTCGTGTACCGGGCCCGTGACCTGCGTCGTTCGTCCGCCGTGGCGCTCAAGACGATGACGCGCCTCGATCCCGCGGCGCTGCTGCGCTTCAAGCGTGAGTTTCGCGCGCTGGCCGACATCGCGCACCCCTCGGTGGTGCAGCTGTACGAGCTATTCGCCGAGGGCGACCAGTGGTTTTTCACCATGGAGCTGCTCGACGGCACCGACTTCGTCAGTTGGGTGCGCGGGTTGCAGCGCGCGACGCCGCCGCAACCGACGCGCACCGATTCGGGCGAGGTGCTCAAACCCAGAGCGTCGAGCGTGCCGACGGTCGATGCGGCGATCGGCGAAGTCGTCATCGACGGCAGCTCGCTGCTGGCCAGCTTCGACAGCGGCGCGCGGCTCGGCGACGAAGCTCGACTGCGGGCCGCGCTCCGGCAGCTGCTCGAAGGGGTGGAGGCGATTCACGCCTCGGGCCGTCTGCACCGCGACATCAAGCCTTCCAACGTGATGGTGACGCCGCAAGGGCGCGTCGTATTGCTGGATTTCGGCGTCGTTGGCGAGCTCGGCGGCGTTGCCACGCGAGGCGAGCGAGTCGAGGATTGGGTGCTGGGTACGCCCGCCTACATGGCCCCGGAACAAGCGCGCGGGGTACAGGTGGGGCCCCCGGCCGATTTCTACGCCATCGGCGTGATGCTGTACGAGTCACTGACCGGTCAACTGCCCTTCGATGGTCCGGCCGCCGAGGTGCTGTACGCCAAGCAACAGGGCGTGCCGCGGGCGCCCTGCGAGATCGTCAGCGGCGTGCCTTTGGACCTGAACGAGCTGTGCCTGGAGCTGCTCGCGCCGGCGCCGCAGCACCGGCCCAGCGCCAGTCAGCTCGTCCAGCGGCTGCAGGTCGAGTCTCCCGGTGAACGCGTCAGCCTGCTCTCGCTGCGGCCCAGCACGACCACCGGCTCGTCGCGTGCCTTCGTCGGGCGCGAAGCCGAGCTACTCGCGCTGCGCCAGTCGCTGCGGCGCGCCGCGCGCGGGGAGCCGGTGCTGACCCTGGTATCGGGCGCCTCGGGCATCGGCAAGACCAGCCTGATTCAGCGCTTTTTGAACGAAGTAGCGCAGACGCCGCGCACGCTGACGCTATCGGGGCGCTGCTACGAGCGTGAGGCGGTGCCTTTCAAGGGGCTCGACAGCGTGGTCGACGAGCTGAGCCGCTGGCTCGCGCTCACACCTCAAGCGGACCTGGCCTGCTTGCTGCCGGCGCAGACCACGGAGCTGGTGCGGGTGTTTCCGGTGCTGCGCACCGTGCCGGAGATAGAGCGGCGCGAGGAGCCGCGCGCGGAGCTGGGCGAGCCGCAGGAGTTTCGACGCCGCGCGTTCATGGCGCTGCGCGCGCTGTTTGGGGCCATCGCCGACGATCGGCCGCTGGTGCTGCACATCGACGACGTGCAGTGGGCCGACGTCGACAGCCTGATGCTCTTGGAGCAGCTGCTGCACGCGCCAGGCGCGCCGGCGCTGCTGCTGGTCGCCAGCTTTCGCGCCGAATCGGCCAGCAGCAGCCCGATACTGGAGCAGCTTCAGCAGCTGGCCGAGCGCCTGCAGGGCGGCGGTCTGCGCGTGGAGCGGCTCCAGCTGACGCGGCTTTCGCACGAGGACGCGGCGCGCCTCGCGGCGCTGTCGCTCGGTGAGCGGGCCGAGTCTTGCCCGGAGGTGGTGCAGCGCATCGCAGAAGAGTCACAAGGCTTGCCGCTGTTCGTCTCGGAGCTTTCGGCCTGGCAGCGCACCTCCCAAGACGAGAGCAGCGGTCAGATTTCGCTGGATGCGCTGATTCAGGGCCGCGCGGGCGAGCTGCCGAGCGAGGGCCGCGCGCTGCTGGAGGTGCTGTGCATCGCGGGCGGTCCGCTCGAGCGCACGGTGGCCGAGGCAGTGGTCGGCCTGAGTGAAGCCGACGCGCTGCGCGCTCGCCTGCGCGTCGCCAAGCTGACGCGCAGCGTCGAGGGAGGCGAGCGCGAGCAACTCGATATCTATCACGGACGCATCCGCGACAGCCTGCTGTCTGCCATCGCGCCCGAGCGGCAGCGCTCGCTCCATCGGCGCCTGGCCGAGCAACTGGAGACTGAAAGCTGCGCCGACGCCGGTCGGTTGGTGGAGCATTTCTTGGCTGCTGGCGAGTCCGCCGGCGCGCGCCGCCACGTGCTCGCCGCCGCCGACGCTGCCGAGCAAAGCCTGGCTTTCGTGCGCGCCGCTCGCCTCTATGGACTGGCCGTGGAGCTGGGGGCGGATCGGCCGCGCTGGCAGCTCGAGCGCCGCGTGGGTGAAAGCCTGCTGGCGGCCGGCCGCGCTGCTGCCGCTGCCGCCGCGTTCGCCGGCGCCGTGCACCACGCGCCGCCCGAGCAGCGCACCGCGCTGCGCCGCCTAGCGGCGGAGCACTTTCTGAAGAGCGGCGGTGAAACCGAGGGCGTGCGGCTGCTGCGCGAGGCGCTGGGCGACGTGAAGCTCGGCTATCCCGAGACGACGGCCGCAGCCGTGGTGTCGCTGGTCGGTCACCGCGGTCGGCTGCTGCTGCGGGGGCTCGGTTTCGAGCCGCGAACGGATGTCGCAGCGGCCGACCTGGAACGTATCGACGTGGCTTTTGCCGCCAGCTCGGGCTTGGCCATGCTGGACGTGGTGCGCGCCGCCGACTTCGGCGCGCGGCACCTGCTGCTTTCGCTCGAAGCGGGTGAACCGATCCGGATTTGCCGAGCGCTGGCGGTCGAGGCCTCGGGGCGCGCCGCGGTGGATGCGCGCGGCAAGGGCAGCATCGACGCCCTGGTGCGCAGCGCCGAGGCCCTGGCCACGCGCAGCAACGACCCGCACGCGATCGCGCTGGCCAAGCTGGCAGCGGGGTTGGTGCGCGTCTTTTCGGGACAATGGCGGGCGGCGCAGGCGACCCTCGATGAAGCGCAGCAGATCATCCGTGAGCGCTGCCGCAGCGTCCATTGGGAGCTGGCCAACGCCGTGGCCTGGTCCATGAACGCGCTCATCCTGTGCGGCGAGCTGAAGGAAGCGGCGCGGCGGGTGCCCGAGGTGCTGCGCGAGGCGCAAGAGCGCGCGGATCGCTTCGCGCTGATGCACATGGTCTACCCGGCGGCCATTACCGCCATCACCGGCGACGATCCGGACACGGCCGAGCGCATCGCGCGCGAGTTTCCCAAGTTCGGTGGCGAGTTTTCGGAACGCTTCACCGGCGGTCATTGGGGAGGGCTGATCTCGCGCGTGTCGGCCAATCGCTACCGCGGCCGGGGCGGCGTCGCCCACCGCGAGATGGAGGTCGACTTCGCGCGCATTCGGGCGGCCCAGTTCCTGCGCGTGCACATGATGCGGGTATGCACCACGTTCGAGCGCGCGCTGTGCGCGATCGCTGCCGCGGAGGACGGGGGCGACCGCGCGTCCCTGTCGCGCCTGGCCGAGCGCTGCGCCAAGGACTTGCTGGGTGACGGGCCTGACTACGCTGCGCCGATGGGCCACCACGTGCTCGGTTGTCTGTTTTCTTTGCGGGGGCAGCGCGAGCGGGCCCTGGCCTCGCTCGATTTGGCGATTTCGGGGCTGACCCGGGTCGACATGGGCTATCTAGCGAGCTGCGCCCGGGCCAGGCGTGGCGCGCTGGCAGGTGGCGAGACAGGTCGAGCGCTGGTGAATGCGAGTCGAGAGCAGCTGGTAGGGCAGGGCATCGTCAATGTCGAGCGCTGCCTCGACATGAGCGCGCCGGGCTTTCGAGGAGTGGGCGGGTGAGCGTGGTTCGCCAGCAAGCGCTGACCTTGGTCGCGCCGCTGATTCCCGGGCGGGAAGCCGGCGCGGACCGCTGGCTGCGTGAGCACAGGAAAGACCTTCAGCGGGCGCTCGGGCGCTCCACGACCACGCACTTTGCGCGCTGGGTGCTGCTGCCACCTTCGCTCGACGAGCGCGGGCGAGCAGTGGGCGACCGGCATCAGCTCGCGTTCGAGACCAACTTCGACGGCCCGCTAGCGGAGCACGTGGCCGATCTGCGCGCCGCGCTCGGGCCGCTGCTGGACGGGGCTTTTGCCGGGGTCGAGGGCTTTCCGGGTGCGGGCGATCGGCTGGCACTGCTCGAGTTCGTTCGCTCGTCCGCAGCGCGACGCTCGGCGGTGTTTTATGCAGCCCACGCCGGGCTCGCGGCGCCCGTGGTGCGGAGCGACGCTCGGCTCAAGCTCGCGCTCGAAGCGCGGCTGAAGCAGCGCTCGCTGGGCGCGGTGTGCCAGGCCGACGATGCGCTGGAGCTGGCGCTCGACCTGCAGGAGACCGGGCGGCGCGTCGCGCTGGCCGAAGGACTCAGCTGGGGGCCGGTCGAGCGAGGGCTGCCGCCGGCGCCTACCGGCTGGCTCGGCAGCTGGCCGAGTTGGCTGCTGGCCGCGTTTGCCCGGCCCCTGGCGGTGCTGGCGGCGCTGCTGGCGGC
>DATDEV010000398.1:0-3028 GCA_036522995.1 Polyangiaceae bacterium | reverse complement strand
GCAACACCAGCGGCAAGCCGAAGCTTGCGTTTCTCTCGCTGGCTGGGAGCGGTCAAGGTTTGTGGGGGCGTGATTCCCGGAGGACCCTGAAGCGCCTGCGGGACGAATGGTGATGACGCTTGCGGCACGGGTCCCCGATGGCACGACCGTGCTCATCGACACCAACCCGATCATCTACATTCTCGAGGGGAATCCGCTCGGCGCGCCGTTTCGCTCGATCTTCGAGGCGGTGGATAGTGGTCGAATCCGGGCGCTCGTAACGCCTATTACAGTGACGGAGGTGGTCACAGGCCCACTCAAGGCCGGCAGAGAGGCGCTGGTCGAGCGATATCGGCGGACTATCACCCAGAATCCGGGTTGGGCCATGCGTGACATCGACGCTGATATCGCGGTGCTCGCTGCCCGCCTGCGGCTGCGCCATGCACTGAAGCTGCCCGATGCGTTCCAGCTCGCCGTCGCGCTCGAGGCGGGCTGTTCCGCTCTCGTCACTCACGATCGCGACTTCGGTACGGTGAGCGACATACTGGTGCTCGGCACCGCTCGACGCGCGCGCTAACGCGCTCAGCCCCTCTAAGGTGGGAAGACCGATGTGGTTCGGCGCGCCGCGAGCCATGTCGCAGCTGCGACATGGCTTCTGGTGGCGAGGCCCAGTCTCGTTCGGGGCGCGGCCGCCCAGCTGGGCGGCCCGGGACTAGGCCTCCCGCTCGAGCATCACATCACCGTGACCGACTTGGCCAGGTTACGCGGCTTATCGATGTTGTAACCCTTGGCCAGGGCCACATGGTACGCGTAGAGCTGTAGCGGCACCGCGTTCAAGATCGGCGACACCGCGGGGTGGTGAGGCGGCAGCGGGATGACGTGATCGACCAGGCCGCGCGTTTCGGCGTCGTCCGCCGCGGCGATGGCCATGATGTACGCGCCGCGCGCCTTGAGCTCACGCAGGTTGCCGAGCATGCGCTCGCGCGTCTCGTCGGGCGGCACCAGCGCCCACACCGGGCTGTCCTGCTCGATCAGCGCCAGCGGACCGTGCTTCATGGCCGCGCCCGAGAGCCCTTCCGCCGGCAGGTAGGCGATCTCTTTCAGCTTGAGCGCGCCCTCGCCCGCCACCGGTACGTTGACGCCGCGCCCGACGAACAGCGTGAAGCGCGCGTCGCAGAAGCGCTGCGCCAGCTTTTTGCAGGCATCGGCGTGCTCGAGCATCAGCTTGAGCTGGCCAGAAAGCGCCTCGAGCCCCGCGACCCAGGCGCGGCCGTCGCCGGCCGCCATGTCGCGCATGCGCGCGAAGCGCAGCGCGAGGAGCTCCGTCGCGAGCACCTGGGCCGTGAACGCCTTGGTGGAGCAGACGCTGATTTCGGGTCCCGCGTGCACGTAGGTGCCCAGCTCCGTTTCCCGCGAAAGCGAGCTACCAACCACGTTGGTGATGCCGGCGACCAGGCCGCCGCGCAGCTTGATCTCGCGCAGCGCCGATAGCGTGTCGGCCGTTTCGCCGCTCTGCGAAACTCCGATATAGAGCGTCTGTCGATCGACGATCGGATTGCGCACGGCCAGCTCCGCTGCGTCCTCGGCGGAGGCGGGCATGCGGGCGTAGCGGCTCATCAAGTAGGCGCCCACCTGAGCGCTATACAGGCTGGTCCCGCAAGCGAAGAACACCACCTGGCGAATGTCGAACAGGCGCTGCTCGTGCTGCAGCAAGCCACCCAGGCGCGAGGAGCCCACGACCGGGTCGAGGCGACCGCGCATGGAGCGGTCGAGCGCGGCCGGTTGCTCGTGGATCTCCTTCAACATGAAGTGCGGGTAGTCGCCCAGATCGGCATCGTCAGCCTGGTGCAGGATCTTCTCGATGCGCTTTTCACGCGTGCGCTGCTCGAGGTCGACAGTCTTGATGCCAGTGGCCGTGATCTCGGCGACCTCGCCCTCGTCGAGCACGACCATGCGGTCGGTGTAAGGCCGCAGCGCCAGCGCGTCGGAGGCCACGAACGAGCCACCTTCGCCGAGCCCGATGACGACCGGGCTGCCGATGCGCGCCACCACCAGTTTCTCGGGATCTTTGCGATCGAGCGCCACGAGCCCTGCCGTGCCCTCCACCCGCTTCATCGCTGCCACCACCGCGTCTCGCAGCGAAAGCCCTGAATCGACGCCCCGACCGATCAGCTCCGAGAGCACCTCGGTGTCGGTCTCCGAGCGGAACTTGGCGCCCGCCGCCACCAGCTCGGCGCGCAGTGCCTCCACGTTGTCGATGATGCCGTTGTGCACGATCGCGATGCGCTCGCGCAGATCGACGTGAGGATGGCAGTTCGCCTCGGTCACACCGCCGTGGGTCGCCCAGCGCGTGTGTCCGATACCGATCTTGCCGGGCAGGCCCGCTGGCTGCGCCTCTTGCAGCGCTGCCAAGTGCCCCACGCGACGCGCCAGGTGCAGCCCCTTGTCGGAGACGGTCACGATGCCGGCGGAGTCGTAGCCCCGGTACTCGAGGCGGCGCAGTCCGCTCACCACGATGTCCCACGCCGTCTCGCGCCCCACGTAGCCCATGATGCCGCACATGTTCGTCTCTCCTCTTCAGCCGTCAGCGCTTAGCGTTCATCGCTACGCCTAAACGCCTATCCATAGATGCGCCGGCGGATTTGCCGCGCGCTGAGCTCCGGTGCCCGAAAACGCAGCGCCCGAAGCTCCAGGGCGACGCGCTCGAAGATCTCGCTGTTGTTTTCGCCCTGCGCCTGCAGCTCCGCATGCCGACGCGCGATGTACTCGTCGACCTCGAGCCCAAGCGAGTCGAGCACCTCATCGACGGCGCGCGACGCCTGGCTGCTGGTCAGGCCCAGGACGCTCTGCAGACGCTGCTGAACCTCGGTCACCGAGATGCTCACCCGGCCAATCTGGCAGCCCGCTGCCGCCCGGTCCAACTTTTTGCCCGAGATCGGGCAAACCAGCCTAGTTGATACTTATTTAGCTAGCGCTTGTCGGGCAGGTGGAGGCCGCACTCCCGCTTGGTGCTGTCCTCCCACCACCAGCGGCCGGCCCGCTCGTGCTC
>DATDEV010000397.1:0-2567 GCA_036522995.1 Polyangiaceae bacterium | reverse complement strand
TGAGAGCAGCCGTGGCCGGCGCTGGTGTCATCTGCGTCGAGGTTGCGGGCTCCGCCTATGGCATCCCGGTGGCCGAGGTGCAGGAGGTCATCGGCTATCGACGGCCCACGCGCATGTTTCACGCCCCCGGCGCGCTGGCTGGCATCACCAGCTTGCGCGGCGAGGTGTTGCCGGTAATCGACCTGGCGCGGCTGCTCGACGAGGGTCACGAAGAACGTGAAGCGGCGCTCGAGCCGCGCGTGGTGGTGGTGCGCGAGCAGGGCGGGGCCAGGCGCCGCGCCGGCTTGAAGGTCGATGCCCTGCTCGGTTTGCGCGTCGTACCCGGCTCGGCCCAGCGCGACGTGCCGCCGGCGATCCTGGCTCGTTTGGGGGAGCTCGTGGTCGGCGTCGTGAGCGAGCCGGCGCCCGCTTTCGCGCTTTTGTCGGTCGCCGGTATCCTGAACGCCCCGGCGCTGCGAGAGCTGTCGGGAGCGACGCTTGAGTGAGCTGCCGCGGCGAGAGCTGCTGCGGATCGTCGATCTGCTCGAGGAGCGGCACGGCGTGGGCATGCGGGGCACGGAGCTGCCGCGCTGGCTGGAGGATAGGTTGGAGCAGGCGACCGCCGCGCTGCTGAGGGCGCGTGGCCTGCAGGCGAGCGAGCTTCTGGGCGTGCTCGAGGTCGAGCCGGAGCTGGTCATCGAGCTGGCCAATGCGCTGCGCGTGGGCGAAACGCGCTTCTATCGCGACGCAGCCCAGTGGGAGGCCTTGCGTTCGAGCGTGCTGCCCGAGCTGGCTCGTCAGCGCCCCGAGGCCGTTCTGCTCGGTCTCTCGGCGGGCTGCTCGACCGGCGAGGAGGCTTGGACCCTGGCCATGCTGCTCAGCGAAGCCGCTCGCGCTGCGGCTAGCGGCACGCGGCCGAGGGTCGTGGGTATCGATCGTAGCGAGCCTGCGCTGGTCATCGCGCGCGCCGGGGTCTACGACGTGGGCAGCGGCCAGTACCTGCCGCGTGAGCTCGCGCAGCGCTTCGTGCAACCCGCGGTGGACGGCAGCGTGAAGCTTTCAGCCGAGCTGAGCGCCCAAGTCACCTTCCAGGGGCGCGATCTGATGCGAGGCGTCCCGGCTGGTCGCTACGCGGTCATCGTGTGCAAAAACGTGCTGATCTACTTCGGTGACGAAGCGCAAGAGCGCCTGGTCGGCGACCTGCTGCGCTCCCTCAGCGACGACGGCGTGCTGCTCGTCGCGCGCAGCGAAGTCCCCATCATCCGCGCCCACGGCGCCCACTCGATCGAGATCGCCCCCGGCATCACGGCCTTCCGCTCCTCGTAGAATCAACAGGGAGGGGGGGAGACGGGGAGGATTCATTTGATGGTCAGGCGACGGATGCCACTTCGCAGGACAGCTACGTGAAAGTTGATCAGGATGCCGACCGAAAGTCGGGTGAGCTTCAGGTAGGTCAGTAGCTGTGCCTCGTGCACTGGTGACAAACTCTCGACGGCCTTGATCTCTACGACCAGCGTTCGTTCGATCACGAGGTCGAGACGGTAACCAAGCTCAAGTAGCGTCCCTTTGTAACAAACTGGTACCGAAACCTGCCGCTCGAATCGAACGCCCCGCAGGTCTAACTCGTGAGCGAGGCACGTCTCGTAGGCCGATTCGAGTAAGCCAGGGCCGAGCGCTCGGTGGACTTCGATGGACGCCCCGATGACTGATTCCGACAACCCCCAAAACCTCCCCGTCTCCCCGCCTCCCTGTTGCATCCCCCATCGTTCGGTCGGCGTGGGGGGGGAGTTGCGGCCGGGGGGAGAGCGGGGTAGCGACGGGTGCCATGTCGCAGGTGGATCCGCTCCAAATTGGCTCCTACAGCTTCGGCTCACGGCTCTTCATCGGTACCGGCAAGTACAAGGACGTGACGGAGACGCGCGCGGCGCTCGAGGCGTCGGGCGCCGAGGTCGTTACCGTGGCGCTGCGTCGCGTGGACCTGAAAGATCGCGGCGCCGGCTCGATGATGAGCTTGCTGCTCGAAAAGCGCTGGACGCTGCTGCCCAATACGGCTGGCTGCTACAGCGCAGACGAGGCCGTGCGCACGCTGCGTCTGGCGCGCGAGCTCGGCCTGGGTGAGCTGGTCAAGCTCGAGGTGATCGGCGATGCGAAGACGCTGTATCCCGACAACGAGCAGACGCTGGAAGCCGCCAAGCTGCTGGTCAAGGAGGGCTTCACGGTCCTGCCTTACTGCATCGACGATCCGATCATTTGCAAGAAGCTGGCGGACGCAGGCTGCGCGGCGGTGATGCCGCTCGCGGCGCCGATCGGCTCGGGCCTCGGCATTCGCAACCCCTACAACCTGCGCATCATCCTGGAGCACGCCACCGTGCCGGTGATCGTCGACGCCGGCGTCGGCACCGCCAGCGACGCGGCCATTGCCATGGAGCTCGGTTGTCACGGCATCCTGATGAACACGGCGGTGGCTGGCGCTCGGCAGCCGATCTTGATGGCCGAAGCCATGCGTGAAGCCGTGAGCGCCGGGCGCAAGGCCTTCCTGGCTGGGCGCATGCCCAAGCGCTTGTACGCCAATGCCTCCAGCCCCGAAG
>DATDEV010000396.1:0-2322 GCA_036522995.1 Polyangiaceae bacterium | reverse complement strand
GATCACGCTCCCCGCTTGCATCAGGAACGCGCCCGCTCCCAGGGCGGGATCGACCACGCGCAGCGCCCGCGCGCGCGTGCCTGCCGCACCGAGCAAGGGCTCGAGCGCGTCCATCGCGCGTCCAACCCGGCCCTGCGTCAGCACTTCGGGCGTGTAGTAGCTGCCGGTGCGTTTGCGCAAATTGCGCTCCCCGTCGCCGGGGCGGGCAGCGAGCAGCGCTTCGTACAGCTGTCCGAACAGCTCGAGCGGCTGCTCCGACCACGGCCGCGCCAGCGCCGGGCGCACTGGCTCGAGCTGCTCCAGCAGCCGGGCTCGCTGCCCATCGCGCGCGTCAGCTTCGAAGCCAGGCACGCGGCAGAACAGGCGCCCGCCCCGCAGCAGCCCGGGCTCTGTGCCGCGCGCGCGGCACAGCTCGCCGAGCACGTCGCGCAGCAGCGCCACCACCAGCACGTTCCAGGCTTGCGCACGATCGAGACCAGCGCGCGCGGCGCGCGGCTCGAGCTCCTCGAGCTTTGCACGAAGTGAGCTCAGCTCGAGCTCGAAGCTCATCCCGCGCGCCCCGTCACCATCCGCGCGGCTAGCTCGAGCGCCGCCAGCATGCCGCCGGCATCGGCCTTACCCTGCCAGGCGATGTCGTAGGCCGTCCCGTGATCCACGCTGGTGCGCACGATCGACAGCCCTGCCGTGACGTTGACCGCGTCGCCAAACGCGACCAGCTTCATCGGAATCGTGGCCTGGTCGTGATACATCGCCACCACCCCGTCGAAGGCGCCGGCGTAGGCCTTGCGATACGCGGTTTCGGCGCCGATCGGACCGGACACGCTGGCGCTCCGGCCGAGCTTTTTGCGCGCCAGCTCGATGCCCGGCAGGATGGCTCTGGCCTCTTCTCGCCCGAGCAGCTCGCTCTCGCCGGCGTGAGGGTTCAGCGACGCGATCGCCAGCTGCGGCCGCTTTTTACCGAGCTTTTGCAGCAGGCGCGCCAGCTCGACGCTGGCTGCGGCCACACCCGCTGCCGTCAAAGCGCGCGGCACCTTGGCCAGCGGCAGATGCGTGCTCACCAGGCTGGTCGCAAGCCGCGGGCTCCAGAAGCACATCACGCTGGTCTTGGCGCCGTCGAGCGCCTGCAGCCACTCGGTGTGACCGAGAAAGCGCTTGGCGCGCGCCAGGCCCGAGTGGGCGATCGCCGCCTTGCTGACCGCAGCCGTTACCAGCGCCGCGCGCGTCGAGGACTTCACGAGCGAGAAACCCGCCTCCACGTACTCGAGCTGGGCGACGCCTGCGCGAGCGTTGGGTCTGCCCGGGCGCCGATCTGCGCGCAACAGCACGTCACCGACCTGGGCGAAGTAAAGCTTGCCAGGCCGACGCTCCTGCCCGTCCCAGCGCACGAGCTTGCCCTGCGCGATGCGCAGTAACTCTGCTGCCTCGCGCAAAGTCGCTTCGTCGCCGAGCAGCAAGGCAGCAGAGCCGCGCAGCTTCTGGGCCGCGCGGAGCGAGATCTCCGGGCCGATGCTGGCCGGACAGCCCGTGGAAATCACGAGCAGGGGCGTCGCTGCGCTCATCCGCTCACCACGGCCAGCCCCTGCTTGCCCTCCGGCACGCTACCAGTGAGCGCCTGGAAGAAGTCGTTGCCCTTGTCGTCGACCACGATGAATGCCGGGAAGTCCACGACCTCGATGCGCCACACCGCTTCCATGCCCAGCTCCGGGTACTCGAGCACCTCGACCCTTTTGATGCAGTCTTGCGCTAGCCGCGCAGCGGGCCCACCGATCGAGCCCAGGTAGAACCCGCCGTACTTCTTGCAGGCGGCCGTGACCTGCGGCGAGCGATTGCCCTTGGCCAGCATCACCATGCTGCCGCCCTGTGACTGAAACAGATCGACGTAGGCGTCCATGCGGCCCGCCGTGGTCGGTCCAAAACTGCCGGAGGCGTAGCCAGCCGGCGTCTTGGCCGGACCCGCGTAGTAGACCATGTGCTGCTTGAGGTATTCGGGCAGCCCCTGCCCCGCGTCGATGCGCTCCTTCAGCTTGGCGTGAGCGATGTCGCGCGCCACGATCAGCGGGCCGCTGAGCGAGAGGCGCGTCTTGATCGGGTAACGCGACAGCTCGGCGCGCAGCTCGCTCATCGGGCGATTCAGATCGAGCGCGACCACCTCGCTCGCCAGATCTTCGTGCGTCGTTTCCGGCAGGTACTTGGCGGGATCGTGCTCCAGCTCTTCCAGGAATACACCCTCGCGGGTGATTTTGCCGAGCGCCTGGCGATCGGCCGAGCACGACACGGCGATCGCCACCGGACAGCTGGCGCCGTGGCGTGGCAAACGCACCA
>DATDEV010000395.1:0-21454 GCA_036522995.1 Polyangiaceae bacterium | reverse complement strand
CAGGGCGCGCTGTCGTTCGTGCCGGGTAGCTCCAAGGCTTCGGACTTCGTGGAGCTGCGCGCGGAGCTCAATACGCTGGTAGTGCTCTCCAATACGCCGCACCCCCTCGACCCTCGCACCAGCTACGCGCCCAAGCCCGTCGCGCTGACGATCCGGGCGGGAGCGCCCGCCTCGGCCAGCGACCCCTGTCGCCTATCACGCCCCGAAAACGGGCGAGGTTTCAGCCTCACCGAAGCCTACTTTGCGGGGAGGGCCTGACGTGGCGCTGCTGGAGAGCAAGCTCGACCCGGCCCGCGCCGTGCTCGATCAGGTGGTGCTGGCCGGCGACGGCTTCACGCACGTCGTGAAGCAGGGTCAGACCTTCCGCATCGTCGACCTGGAGGGCAACCAGGCCGCGGACACGCTCTTCTACGACGCGCACGAGCCGAGCAATCGCTACAGCGCGGTCGACACGGTGCGCGAGCAGGGGAGCATCTATCTCACCACCGGCACCAAGCTGATCTCGAGCGAGGGCGACGTGCTGATGACGATCGTGGCCGACACGTGCGGGCGCCATGACACGCTGGGCGGGGCGTGCGCTGCCGAGTCGAATCAGGTCCGCTACGCGATCGAGAAGAAGTTCATGCATGCTTGTCGCGATACGTTCTTGCTGACGGTCGCCTGTTGTACGCAGGATCTCGGCAAGCGCGATATCACGGCCAACATCAACTTCTTCATGAACGTTCCCGTGACATCCGACGGCAAGCTCCCGTTCGAAGACGGAGTCTCTGGACCCGGGCGCTACGTAGAGCTTTACGCCGAACGCGACGTGCGCGTGCTGATTTCCAACTGTCCACAATTGAACAACCCCTGCAACGGTTACAATCCCACGCCGATCCGCGTGCTGGTGTGGGACGCGCTTTGACTCAACACGAAGAATCCGGAAGCCCGAGGGCCCGGGCCAATCTTGGAGGATCAGGATTGAGCCCCTGGTTTGCCAACAACACTGAACCGGTGATGTCTACGAAGCGGTTCGGGTCCTCTGGCTTCCTGATTCTTCGCGTTCCTCGTCAGCCGAAGTGCTTGCCATGTTCGATACCGTCCTGATCGCCAACCGAGGTGAGATCGCCTGTCGCGTGCTTCGCACCTTGAAGAGGCTGGGCATTCGCTCGGTCGCCGTCTACTCGGAGGCCGATCGGCACTCGCGGCATGCGCTGGAGGCCGATCACGCCATCTGCATCGGCCCCGCGCCGGCCAAGCAGAGCTACCTCGACGCCGAACGGGTGCTTCTGGCCGCGAAGAGCAGTGGCGCGCAGGCGGTGCATCCTGGCTACGGCTTCTTGAGCGAAAGCACGAGCTTCGCCGAGGCCGCCGAGGCCGCCGGCATCGCCTTCGTGGGCCCGACTTCGGAGCAGATTGCCAAGTTCGGCCTCAAGCACAGCGCGCGCGCGTTGGCCAAGGCCGCTGGCGTCCCGCTCTTACCCGGCAGCGAGTTGCTCGGTAGCCTGGCGGAAGCGCAGGCCGAAGCGGCACGCATCGGCTTCCCGGTGATGCTCAAGAGCTCGGCCGGCGGCGGCGGCATCGGCATGTCGCTGTGCCGCAGCCACGCCGAGCTGGAGAGCGCCTACGAGACCGTGCGGCGTCTCAGTCAAAACAACTTCGGCGACGCCAGCGTCTTTCTGGAGCGCTTCGTCGAACGCGCCAGGCACATCGAGGTGCAGCTGTTCGGCGACGGCCGCGGCGACGTGATCGCGCTGGGGGAGCGTGACTGTTCTGCCCAACGTCGCAATCAAAAGGTGATCGAAGAGACGCCGGCGCCCAACCTCGAGCCCAGTTTGCGCCGCGCGCTGCACGAGGCCGCGGTCGTGCTGGGCAAGAGCGTGGGCTATCGCTCGGCCGGCACGGTCGAGTTCGTGTTCGACGCCGATCGGCGTGAGTTCTACTTCTTGGAAGTGAACACCCGCTTGCAGGTCGAGCACGGCGTGACCGAGCTTACGATGGGCGTGGATCTGGTCGAGTGGATGATCCGCACCGCCGCCGGAGAGCCGCCGGATCTGGCTGCTTTTCGCGGGCTCGAGCCGAGCGGCCACGCGATTCAGGTCCGCGTGTACGCCGAGGACCCGGCGCGCGATTTCAAACCCAGCGCTGGGCTGCTGACCGAGGTGCAGTTCCCCGAGCTGCGCGTGGATACCTGGATCGAGAGGGGTACCGAGGTCTCGCCGTTTTACGATCCGCTCTTGGCCAAGCTGATCGTGCACGGCCAGGATCGCGCGCAGGCGCTCGCCACGTTGCGCGGCGCACTGGCCGAGACGCGCATCGCCGGCGTCGAGACCAACCTGGCCTACCTGGCACAGCTGGCCGAGGATCCGGTGCTGATCGCCGGCGAGATGACTACCGCGTACCTGCGCTCGGTCGCCTTCGCGACGTCGAGCATCGAAGTGCTCGCGCCCGGCACGTTCAGCATCATCGTCGATCACCCTGGCCGGCTCGGGTTCTGGGACGTGGGCATTCCGCCCTCGGGACCGATGGACTCGCTGGCACTGCGGCTCGCCAACCGCGTCGTCGGCAACGCGGCCGGCACTGCGGGCCTCGAGCTCACCATGGCTGGGCCCAGCCTGCGCTTTGCGGCAGACGCCGTGATCGCGCTTGGCGGCGCAGCCATGGCCGCGCGCCTGGACGACGCGCCGGTCGCTGCCTATCAGCCGATCTCCGTGAAAGCGGGGCAAACCCTGACGCTCGGCGCTGTGGGCGCGGCGGGCGTGCGCAGCTACCTGGCAGTGCGCGGTGGCCTGGACGTACCGCAGTACCTGGGCAGTCGCAGCACCTTCACCCTCGGTGGCTTCGGCGGCCACGGGGGACGTCCACTGCGGCGTGGCGACATTCTCCACTTTGGCGGCAGCGCGGCCCAAGACGAGCCCTGCGCGCTGCCGCCGAGCTGCATTCCGAGCATCGAACGCAGTTGGCAGCTGGGCGTGCTGTACGGTCCACACGGCGCGCCCGACTTCTTCACGCCGCGTGACGTGGAGACCCTGTTTTCGAGCGACTGGGAGGTCCACTACAACTCCAATCGCACCGGCGTGCGTCTCGTGGGTCCGAAGCCCGAGTGGGCGCGCAAGGACGGCGGCGAAGCTGGCCTGCACCCTTCGAACATCCACGACGTGGCCTATGCCATCGGCTCCATCGATTTCACGGGCGACATGCCGATCCTGCTGGGACCAGACGGCCCCAGCCTGGGTGGCTTCGTTTGCCCGGGCGTGGTGGCGAGCGGCGAGCTGTGGAAGATGGGGCAGCTGCGGCCGGGCGATCGCGTGCGGCTCGTGCCGCTGTCGCTGGAGCGCGCGATGGCCATCGAAATGGCACAAAGTGAGCTGATCGAGCAGCGCGAGGCCGAGCAACCGGCGCCGCCGATCGGGGCCTTGGTCCCGATCGACACCGAGACCGTCGAAGCCGTCGCCCCGACTGGAGCGGTGTTGGGCGAGCTACCGGCGACTGCAGAGCGCGTGCAAGTGGTGTATCGCCGCGCCGGGGATCGCTACCTGCTCATCGAGTACGGCCCACTGGTGCTGGATCTGAGGCTGCGTTTTCGGGTGCATGCGCTGATGAGCTGGCTCAAGGCCAGCAAGCTGCCCGGCATCGTCGACCTGACGCCGGGCATTCGTTCGCTGCAGGTCCACTTCGACAGCGCTCGCATCTCCAGCCAATTGCTGCTCTCTGCATTGCAGCGCGCCGAAACCGAGCTGGGCGACCTCGACGACGTCGAGGTGCCCACCCGCACCGTCCATTTGCCGCTGTCCTGGGACGATCCGCAAACCCAGCTGGCCATCTCGAAGTACACGAGCACGGTGCGCTCCGACGCACCGTGGTGTCCCAGCAATATCGAGTTCATTCGCCGCATCAATGGCCTGCCCTCGGTCGACGACGTGCATCGCATCGTGTTCGGGGCAAGCTACCTGGTGCTCGGCTTGGGCGACGTCTACCTGGGAGCGCCGGTGGCGACGCCCGTAGATCCGCGGCATCGGCTGGTGACCACCAAGTACAACCCAGCGCGCACCTGGACACCGGAGAACGCGGTCGGCATCGGTGGTGCCTACATGTGCATCTACGGCATGGAGGGTCCGGGCGGCTACCAGTTCGTGGGTCGCACGCTGCAGGTCTACAATCGCTTTCGCCCCACGAATCGCTTCGCCGAGGGCCGGCCCTGGCTGCTGCGCTTCTTCGACCAGATTCGCTTTCATCCGGTATCCGCGCAGGAGCTGCTCGAGATGCGCGAGGCCTTTCCCTACGGCAAGCTGGACATCCAGATCGAGGAAGGCACCTTCAAGCTGCGCGAGTACCAAAGCTTCCTGGCTGCTCACGAGACGGACATCGGTGCCTTCAAACGCCAGCAGCAGGCAGCGTTCGAGGACGAGCGGCAGCGCTGGCTGGACAGCGGTCAGCTCGCCTTCGACAGCGAGGCTCAAGAGCGTGGCGGCGGCACGGCCGGCGAGAGCGACTTGCCTGCCGGCGCCGAGGCCGTCGAGTCGCCGGTGCCGGGCAGCGTGTGGAAGCTGGCGGTCAAGCCGGGTGAGCGCGTAGCACGCGGACAAACCCTACTGATCGTGGAGTCGATGAAGATGGAGGTAGCAGTGGAATCGCCTCGCGACGGTGTGGTGTTGGAGCTTTCGGTTGGCGAGGGCAGGGCGGTAGCGCCCGGTCAACGCGTGGCAGTGCTGGCTCCGGAAGGTAGCTCTTGAGCTCCCTGGCAGAGCTGCTGGCCGCCTATCGCAGCGGTAGCCAAAGCCCGAGCGACGTGCTCAGCGCCTGCGCTGACCGCATCGTGGCCGAGGGTACGCAGCCGGTTTGGATCTCGACCTTCGGCAAGCAGCAGCTGCTGGCGCAGCTGGAAGCAGCAGATCCGGCAGGGCCGCTGTACGGCGTGCCCTTCGCGGTCAAGGACAACATCGATGTCGCGGGTCTGCCAACCACGGCTGCCTGTCCCGACTTCAGCTACCTGCCGGTGCGCCATGCGCCCGTGGTCGAGCGGCTGGTGCAGGCCGGCGCGATCGTGGTCGGCAAGACCAACCTGGATCAGTTCGCGACCGGGCTGGTCGGCACACGCACGCCGTACGGCGTTTGTAGCTCGATCTTCGACCCGCGCTACATCTCTGGCGGCTCCAGCGCAGGTTCGGCCGTCGCCGTCGCGCAGGGCCTGGTGCCTTTCTCGCTCGGCACCGATACTGCCGGCTCGGGTCGCATACCAGCGGCATTCAATGCGCTGGTGGGTTTGAAGCCGACGCGCGGCCTGCTCAGCACACGGGGCGTCGTGCCGGCGTGCCGTTCGCTCGATTGCGTATCGATCTTCACGCACAGCGTAGCGGACGCCCGCGTGCTGCTCGAAATTTGTGCTGGCTACGACCAGGAGGATGCTTTCTCGCGCCAGCGTGAAGCCGTGAGCTCGCTGGGCGACACGCCGTTGCGCTTGGCGGTGCCACGCTCGGTGGATCTGGAGTTTTTCGGCGACCTGGAGAGCGCCGAGCTGTTCCTGGCGGCGCTGGAGCACGCGCGCAGCTTGGGCGCAGAGATCACGCGCTTCGACTTCGCACCGTTTCGCGACGCTGCGGCGCTACTCTACGCCGGACCTTGGGTGGCCGAGCGCACCAGCGCCACTGCCGAGCTGCTCGAGCGCAAGCCCGAGGCCGTGCATCCGGTGGTGCGCGACATCGTCGAGAGCGCGAAGAACTACGACGCAGCAGCGGCATTTCGCGGCCTTTATCGGCTCGGCGAGCTGCGCCAGCGCGCGGCCGCGGTGCTGGCGGACGTGGACGCGCTGCTTTTGCCGACGGCGCCGACGCACTACACGATCCGCGAGGTCGAGGACAACCCGGTGGAGCTCAATTCCCGGCTCGGTACCTACACCAACTTCGTGAACCTGCTCGACCTTTCGGCGCTGGCAGTGCCGGCCGGCTTCAAGCGCTCCGGATTGCCGTTCGGCGTCACTTTCATGGCGCCCGCCTTCCACGACGGGCGGCTGCTGGAGGTAGCGCGCCGCTTCGTCGGCGAGCCCGAGCCGCAGCCAGCGCCCGCTCATGGCTGCGTGTGGTTGGCGGTGGCCGGCGCGCACCTGAGCGGTCAGCCGCTGAACCACGAGCTTACCTCGCTCGGGGCGCGTCGCATTCGCACGACCAAGACCGCGGCCGAGTACCGCCTTTACGCGCTCGACACCGTGCCGCCCAAGCCGGGTCTGGTGCATGTGCCGGGCGAAGTAGCGCAGGCCATCGAGGTCGAGGTGTGGGAGCTCAGCGAGTCGGCGTTCGGTAGCTTCGTGGCAAGGGTGCCCGCGCCGATGACGATCGGCATGACCAAGCTGGCCGACGGCACTCTGATCAAGGGCTTTGCTTGCGAGCCCTACGCGCTCAACGGCGCGCGCGACATCAGTCAGTTCGGAGGCTGGCGCGCCTTTCGCAGCAGCCATGTGGCTCACCGCGTAACACCTCGGGAGTCGCCATGAGTCTGTCCCGTCTCGGCCTTCGCTCAAGCGCGCTGCTGTCTCGCCACGCGCTTGCCGGCGCTTCACTGCTCCTGCTTCAAGCGGGCTGCGGCGGCTCGCAACCCGACGCAAGCTCGCCGAGCTCGCCCGCAGCCTCGAGTAGCGCCCTGGCGGGCGACGCTCCGCTGAGCGAGCCGCCCAAGCCGCCGCGCGCAGAGGGCAACCCGTTCAAGGGCATGAAGCTGTGGATCGATCCCGAGTCGCTCAGCATGCTCAGCGCCAACTCGCTGCGCAAAAAAGAGCCCGAGAAAGCCAAGCTGCTCGATCGCATCGCGCAGCAGCCGCAAGCGCTGTGGGTAGGTGACTGGAACCGCGACGTGCAACGCTACCTGGAGGCCGTGCTGGCCAAGACGAAGGCCGACGGCGCCGCGCCGATCTTCGTGCTGTACAACGTGCCCGGGCGTGACTGCGGCCAACACTCCAAGGGCGGTCTAAAAAACAGCAACGAGTACCGACGCTGGGTGCGCACGGTCGCCGAGGGGGTCGGTCAAGAGAAGGTGGTCTTCGTGCTGGAACCAGACGCGCTGGGCCTGCTCGACAAGTGTTTGACCCCTGCGCAGCAAGACGAGCGGCTCGCAATGCTCTGGGATGCGGTCAAGGTGCTGCGCCAGAACCCGCAGGCAGCGGTCTACCTCGACGCAGGGCATGCACACTGGGCTCCGGCGCCGATCATGGCGGAGCGCCTGCGTCGGGCCGGCATCGAGGACGCTCACGGCTTCGCGCTCAACACCTCGAACTACGTGTGGGACGCCGAGAACATCGCCTACGGCCACGCGGTCTCCAAGCTGGTCGGCGGCGCGCCGTTCGTGCTCGACACCAGCCGCAACGGCAACGGCCAGGACGCCAAGCTGGAATGGTGTAACCCGCCCGGTCGGCACATCGGCAAGCCGCCCAGCATCGACACCGGGGACCCGCTCATTCACGCGTTCCTGTGGTTGAAGCGCCCCGGCGAGTCCGACGGCGCGTGCAATGGCGGGCCGAAGGCCGGAGCCTTTTGGCTCGAGCAAGCGCTCGAGCTCGCCAAGTAAGCCCGCGACAACCTTCACTCCGTCATCTATCGTCAGCGGCGTGGCGGCGGAGATCTTGTTCGTTTACGGCTCCTTGAAGCGCGGGCAGCGTCATCACGCCGAGCTGCAGAGCGGAGGCGCGAGGTTCCTGGGCGAGGCTTGGACCGAGCCTGGCTACGCGCTCGCGGCAGGCCCAGGCGACTACGTGGCAATGGTGCGTGCGGCTGCGGACTCACGGGTGCCCGGCGAGCTGTTCGAGGTCTCCGCCGCCCTCTTGGAGGCGCTGGACGCCTTCGAGGGCGACGAGTACTGCCGCGCCAGCGTGCGCGTCACGGAAACGAGCGAAAATGGCCCTCTGCGAGACTCTATCGCCTACGTGCAAAAAGCGCGCTAGATTTGTCGATCTCGCGACGCGATGGTCTCGCTCACCTACAGCTCGAGCGCTCCGCTCGATCGCTCGTCCCTCGACGTGCTGCGACTCCTGTCGACGCCGATCTGGGTCTTCGATCTGGGCTTGCGCCGTATCACCTGGGCCAACGAGGCGGCGGTCGGCTTCTGGCATGCGGCTAGCGCCGAGCAGCTGTACGAGCGCAACCTAGGACAGGACCTATCGCTCGCCAGCGAGGGTCGCCTGGTCGAATACGCACGCCGGCTGGCGAGCGAAGCGCGCATCAGCGAGCAGTGGACCTTCTACCCTGCCGCGCAGCCGGTCACCGTGACCTGCAGCTTCACGCCTGCGGCTCCCGCCGGCGAGGGGCCCGCCTTCTTGGTGGAAGCCAGCGCGGTCGGCGGTGAGCACGCCGCCGGCGACACGCTACGCACCGTCGAGGCCTTTCGTCACACGACCGCGCTGGTCAGCGTGATCGATCTGGACGGCGCGATCCTGATGCAGAACCCGGCGGCCATCAACGCCTACGGCAGCGTGCTCTCCAGCCCGACCGAGCACGCTTTCAGCCTACGCTTCGTCGACTCCGATCATGCGGCGCGCGCGCTGCACCGGCTGAGCAACGGCAAGGAGTTCGTGGAGGAGGTGTGGGTGCGCACGCCCGAGGGCCAGCGGCGACACGCGCTCGAGGCTCGGCCGACCACCGATCCGGTGACCGGTCGTAAAGCCATCCTGCTCAGCGAGATCGACGTGACGTTTCGCTTCGAAGCCGAAGAGGTGGTGCGGCGGGTGTACTCCGAGCTGGAGTCGCGCGTGCGCGACCGCACCTTGGACTTGGAGCGGCTGAACCGCCAGCTGGGAGAGGAACGCCAGTTCGTCTCGGCGGTGGTCGAAACGGTGGGCTCGCTGCTGATCGTGGCCGACGCCTACGGTAGCGCGGTGCGCGTGAACCGTGCGCTGTGCGAGCTGACCGGCTACCGCGCCGAAGAGCTGGTCGGGCGTCCCATCTGGCAAACCTTGCTCGCGTCACCCGAGGCCGAGCGGCTGGAACGCGCCTTCATCGAGCACGGCCCGCGCTTCCACGCCGTGATGCCCAAGAACGTGGAAGGGACGCTTCGCACCAAGAGCGGAGAAGCGCGTGACGTCTCCTGGACGAACGCGGCGCTGCTCGACGACAACGGCCTCACCGAATACGTGATCGGCGCCGGCGTCGACGTAACGGATCGCAAGGAAATCCAGCTGCGCTTGCAGATCAGCGATCGCATGGCCTCGATCGGCACGCTGGCTGCGGGCGTGGCGCACGGCATCAACAACCCGCTCGCCTACGTGATCGCCAACCTCGACTACGTGAAGGGCAAGCTCGCGCAGCCCTGGGGCGAGCTGCCGGTCGCCGACGTGCGCGAGGTGCGCGAGCTCCTCGACGAGAGCCTGGAGGGCGCCGATCGCGTGCGCCGCATCGTGGGCGATCTGCGGTCCTTCTCACGTCAGGCCGACGACCACGTGCACGCCGTCGACCTGACGAGCGTGATCGAGCGCGCGCTGAACATGGCGATGAACGAGATTCGGCATCGCGCGCGCGTGATGCTGAGCTTCGAGCCCTTGCCGCGCGTGGTCGGCACCGAGTCGAAGTTGAGTCAAGTCGTGCTCAGTCTGCTGGTGAACGCCGCCCAGTCCATCGAGGCCGGCAACGTGGAGAATAACTCGATCACCGTGCGCACCATGCTCGACAAGCACGGTCGGCCGCGGCTCGAGATCCAGGACACCGGGATCGGCATTCCCGAAGAGTACCTACGGCGCGTGTTCGACCCGTTCTTCACCACCAAGCCGGTGGGCGTGGGCACGGGCCTGGGCCTGAGCATCTCGCACCGCATCGTCAGCGAGTTCGGCGGTGAAATCGGCATCGAGAGCCAGCATCAGCGCGGCACACTGGTCTGGATAGCTCTCGAGCCAGCCGCGCCAGAAGCAGAATGGCGGCCCAAGCAAGCCACGCTGCCTCCACCCTCCAATCGCGACCACACCGCGCGCATCCTGATCGTGGACGACGAGCCGGCGATCCTGCGCGCGCTCACCCGGGTGCTGCAGGGCTATCAGGTGACGCGAGCCCTGTCTGGCAAGGAGGCGCTGACGCAGATCGAGCAGTCAGGGCCGTTCGACGTGGTGTTCTGCGACGTGATGATGCCGGAGCTCTCGGGCATCGACGTCTACGAGCGCGCCCGTCAGGTCTGTCCGGGTCAGGAGCAGCGCATCGTGTTCATCACCGGCGGCGCGTTCACCGAGCAGGCAGCTCGCTTCATCGACGGCGTCGACAACCCCAAGCTCGGCAAGCCGTTCGATGCGGGCGAAGTCAGAGCGATCGTCAAAGCGCTCACGCGCGAGCCAGTGGTCGAGCGCGGCTGACTCGGCGCGTTCAGCCAGCGGCGAGCTGTAGCAAGGCGGTCAGCAACGTCGCGCCGAGCAAGCAGCAGCCGAGGAGCTTGAGCTGTGCACGCTCGACCAGCTGCAGCTCGCCGAAGGCATGGAAGGCAGCCGGGGCGGGCAGGCGTCGCTGGCGAATCCGGGCAATCGGGAAGTGGATAATTTTGCCCATGACTTCGTGATTATGACCGGCGGTGACGAAAGTGACAAGGCTGTGACGAAACTCAGTCGACAGGGTGAACGACACGAAGTTGGCCCCGGTGAAGGGAGGCCCCGTACGATTTCGATCGGAGGAATTCCCGATGCGTCGCTCGTCTGCCAAAGCCCACCGTCGTGCGTCTCGCCACTCGGTCCGGCTCGTGTGCCAGGTCGTCAGAGAGCGAGACTTTCAGCTGGTCGCCGACCAGATCGTCAGTCTTTCGGCCACCGGACTGCTGGTCAGCCCAGCGGATCCGGCCCTCACGGGGGAACGCCTGATCGTCTCCTTCCAGATCCCCCACTCGGGCTACTGGGTCGATGCCGAAGCCGTCGTAGCGCGGGTCGTTCACGGCCGTCGCCCGGGCGAATACACACGCGCACTGGCGCTGGAGCTCGAAAACGTCGAGGAAATTCCACAGATGCTGCTGGGGCGCGCGCTCGGGCGCTGCCCGCCGTCCCCGCCCGGTCACCGCGCCGGCCGTCGCCGCATGGTTTCGCTCGCGCCGCTGCTCAGCTGAGCGCCGGCGGCAATTCCCTCAGGGTTTCGCGAACATAACGCTCGAAAGCGGGGCTTGCCCCGCGGTGCCGCAGGTCCTGGCAGAGCTCGAGGTGCTCCACGCCGCCGGCTATCGGCGCGTGCTTTGGCCGACGACAACCTGACCGTCTACCGCGCTCGCGACAAGGAGCTGCTGCGCGCATTGGCGGCGTGGAACGCCGCGGCGACCGAGCCGGTCAGCTTCTTGACCCAGGTATCCATCGACGTCGCTGTGGGGCAAGCACGGACTGTGTGAGCGCATCGCGCAGTCGCTCAGCGCCGAGGGCGAGGTCTGGCTGCTGGACATCGTGGTGGCGGAGCGGGCCGCGAGCGCTTTCGGGAGCCTGGGCGGGCAGGGCGGTGCTGTCTCCAGCTACGTCTCCAGAGCCGAGTGGCAGCGCAACTTCGCGGCGGTCGGCATGGTCGAGCGCGAGCTCGTCGACTTGAGCGACGGCATCGCGCGCTTCCTCCAAGTGGCCGACATCGCGCTGCTGCGCGACGACTACTTTGCACCGCGTCTGCGACAGGCGCTACAGCACGTCGCTCCCGAAGCCGAGCGGCAACTACGCTTCGAGCGAGCGCTGGAGCTGCTGCTGCAGACTGCCACCGAATACCGACGCCTGTCGCGTTTGCTGCGGGCGGCATGTTTCAATACGTCTTGATGCGTTACGCCAAGCGTTAGGCGCGCAGGCGAGCGTTGCCGTCGGGCTGGCTTCCTGGAACCGGTTGCAGGTGTGTGCGTCTCGTGCCAGGCTCGGAGCATGCGTCGCGTGCCCCGCTCAGGATTCGCGCTGCACGCGCAGGTCGCCGCACTGGTGCTGGTCGCGGGCTGTGGTAGCCCGAGCCACGGCTCGCCACCGGCGCCGCCTGGCGCCGCGGGCGGAGCTGGTCTCGGGGCGGCGGGCGCGGCCGGGGTGGGTGGCCTGCCGCCCTCACCGGAGCCGAGCCGCGGCGGTTCCGGCGGGCAAGCGGGGCTGGCCGGCGACGTGGGCGGCACGCCCGGTCTCGGCGGAGGCGGAGCAGGAGCAGGAGCAGGAGCAGCAGGAGCAGGAGCAGGAGCAGGAGGGGGCTCGAGCGGCGCCTCAGGCTGCGGCGCGGGCGCGATCTTCTGTAGCGACTTCGAGAGTGAGGCTCTGCCGAGCGAGCTAGTCTTCTTCCCCGAGTACCTGCGCGCGACGCAGACCTTCATCACGCTCGACAGCAGCATGAGTCACGGCGGCCGGCGCTCGCTAAAGGTGACCGGCACGAGCTTCAGCCAGATGCTGGCCGCGTCGGTGCCCAGCAAGTTCTGGGGCCGCGTTTACCTACGCAGCGACACCGACATTCAACAAGGGCATAACACCTACGTGGCGGCTGGCACCGGCAGCGGCGATCCCAACGATGGCACGTACATCAGGATCGGCGAGCACCAGTGCCAGCTCGAGCTGAATCGCAACACCGACGACAAGGAGCTGCTCTCCAACGGCGGCAACTATGCCTGTCAGGGTGGCGTGAAGCTGCTGAAGGACACCTGGTATTGCCTGGAGTTCTACTTCGATGGCCCGGGCCAGGAGACGCGGGTCTTCGTCGACGGTAGCGAAGTGGAAGCCCTGCACACTACCGACTGGGGCGCTTACGACTACACTTGGCTCAAGGTTGGCTTCGAGAAGTACCACGGAGCCGAGAAAACCCTCTGGTACGACGACCTCGCGCTGGCGGCCGAGCAGCTTCACTGCTTGTGAAGCGTGCGCCGCGAAGGGCTTCAGGATTCGGTGCCGTGCGCCAGCGCGGGCGACGAGCGACGCTCAATGCTCTCGCGCACCACCTGCACTAACATTTGCGGTGAAAACGGCTTGGTCAAGAACGCTGCCTGGGCAAACTCGCCGCTGTGGGCGTCCTGCATGGCCTCGGGGAAGCCCGACATGAACACCAGCTCGAGGCTCGGATCCATATCGCGAGCGGCACGTGCGAGCTCCAGTCCGCTGAGCTCCGGCATCACCACGTCCGTTACCAGCACGTCGATGGGCTCGGTCTGCTCCTTTAGCCACTTCAGCGCCACGGCGCCGTTGGCAGCCTGCAGCACCTCGAAGCCTCCGGCGGCCAGCGCGCGCACGGCAATCGCCCGCACTTGTGGCTCGTCTTCGACCACGAGCACGCGGCGTCGCTTACTTGCGACGGGCCTGACGCCGCTCGTACCCCTTGCGGTTTCCACCGCTTCGGCCAGCGGCAACAGCACCTTCATCGTCGTGCCCCTGCCCTGCTCACTGTCCACGCGAATGCTGCCCTCGTGCTGGCGAACGATGCCGAACGAAGTGGCAAGGCCCAGGCCAGTGCCTCGCCCTTGGGCCTTGGTGGTGAAGAATGGCTCGAACAACCGGCGTTGCACGTCAGCGCTCATGCCAGCGCCGGTATCACGCACCTCGACGCAAGCGTAGTCGCCGCCCGGCAGACCCTCGAGCTCCGAGTCGCGGCTGGGCAGCAGCGCGACGCGGCGCGTGACGAGCTCGATCTGTCCGTGGCTGCTGCCGATCGCGTCGCGCGCGTTGATCCCCAGATTCACGATGACCTGTTCCAGTTGCCCGGCGTCGGCCAGTACCGGCAAAGGCTCCGCTGACAGCGTGGCCGTGAGCGTGGCGCTCTTCCCGATCAGGCGTGAGAGCACGCGCTCAACGTTGGAAACCAGCTGGTTTAGCTCGACCTGACGCTTGACCAGCATTTGCTTGCGCGACAGCGCCAGTAGCTGCTTGGTGAGCTCCGAAGCTCGGGCGATGGCCAGATGGATCTCGTGCAGGTCCTCGGCTGGCGAGCTGCCCGACGCTTGGGCGCGCTCGGCCATCGACGCCGAAGCCCCGATCACCGTCAGCAAGTTGTTGAAGTCGTGGGCCACCCCACCGGCCAAGCGGCCTACGCTTTCGAGGCGCTGCATGTGCAGCATGGCCGCTTCCAGCTTGGTGGCGCGCTCGCGCTCGGCGATGGCTTCGTGGGCCGCCGTTTCCGCAGCCTGCCGAGCGCGCTCGGCATTTGCAGCCTGCGCTTCGAGTCGACCGATCACCAGCTGGACGTTGCGGCGTGCGAGCGCCAGACCCGAGACGCACATGGTCAGCACTACCAGCTCGAGCGGCTCGAGCAATGGTGTGCGGAAGTCGGAGCGCAGCGTGAGACCGGCCAGGCCGACGAGCGCGGACCCGACAATCCATGGCGCCGAGGTGAGCATCATCGCGACGATCGGAGGCACCATCACGGCCAGCATCGGTCGCTGCGTCAGGTACGGCTCGCGCGCTGCGGCGATTGAAATGATGGTGAGCGACACGACGACGAGATGACGCGCCGGCGCAAAACCTCGCCGGCAAGCCTCGTAGCAAGCCACGTACACCAGCGCGGCTGCGATCGCTGCGGGCGCATGTGGATTGCGCTGCGCGCTGAGCATGACCGCCAAAATGACGGTCAGCACTGCCTGCAGCCCTAGGAAGACCTGAGCGATGGAGCGCTGGTTAACCAAGTGCCAACACCCGAAGACGGTAGGCTAGCAGATCATGGACCGGGAGCGCACGTCTAGAGCAGAATGCGGAATCGGCTCGTCCTGGAGCCGGGGGGCGCGCTCAACGTGCGGCGCGCACGGCTTCTGGCAAGCGCGCCACCGCACCGTGAACCGCGCCGCGCAGCGCGGCGCGACGCACCGACGCCAGGCTACCGCGCGCTTCTTCGGCGCTGGCGCGACCTAGTACTTCGGCGAAGAGAATCTGATTGTCGGCACGTCGCAGCGCGAGGGAGATGACTGCGCTGGCCGTGGCCTGGTGTGAGCGCTTCTCGCTCGACAACTTGGTCAGCGTCGCGCTCACGACGAGGGAACGATTGATGTTCTCTCTGGTGGCGAGGCTGGATAGCTCGTCGCTTAGCGCGCCGCGTAGCTCGCGCGTCAGCTCCAGCGTCTCCGATGTCGCTTCGCCGTCGAGCGCCACCACCACGTCTCCAATCGAGACTCCGGCGCTGGCGGCGCTGGCGGTCCGCGGGCCGGAGCTGGCGGCGAGTAGCAGGCCTTGCGCTACCAGGCACACGAGCAGGCGGCGCGGGTGTCGAGCGAGCTTGTCCGCCGGGAGCACAACGATTGGCTATCAGGGGGATTCGCTCAAGGCCAAATTCAAGGGACCGGGCACACATCTACCCACTCGACCAGTCCGCCACCGGCCGCGGCTCGACCCGAGCGCGTCGGTGGTATTGTTCGTTAGACTCGGAGCAGCGGCAGGAACATTCAGATGCCTACTTGCAAGTCGTGTGGTGACGAAGCGGACGAGCTGGTGACGGTGAAGGTCGAGGGTAAGAGCAAGAAACTCTGCGAGTCGTGCGCGGACGAAGTGCGCGAGCAGGGCGAGGTCGCCGAGGCGAGCGAGGCGGTGGTCCAGAATATGATGGGCTTCAAGGGGCGCCGCTGAGAACGCTCGCTCTGCTGCTCGGTCCTGCTGCGACGTGGTTGGTCGCGTGCGGCGGCGGTGGCGCAGCTGCCCGAGCGCAGCGCGGACGTTCGCTGGCCGCCTGCTACACCTGAGCCCGTGCTGCCAGATCCGGCCTCAATCAGCGAGCGAGCGAGCGACGAGGGCGCCGGACAGCTGGCGGAGCTCTTGGCCGAGGGTGAAGTGGTGGCCCTCACCGGCGCAGGCGTGAGCACTGACTCGGGCATCCCCGACTATCGCGACGAGCAGGGCCGCTGGAAGCAGAGCCCTCCCATGCAGCTGCGCGAGTTCACGGGCTCGGAGCTGGCGCGGCAGCGCTACTGGGCGCGCAGCATGGTCGGCTGGCAGCGCATGGCAGGCGCTGCCCCGAACGCGGCGCACCGCGCGCTGTTCGAGATGGAACAACGCGGCATGCTGCGCCTCACCATCACGCAGAACGTCGACGGGCTGCACTCGGCCGCGGGTAGCCAGCGCGTGATCGACCTGCACGGCCGGCTCGATCGCGTGATCTGCCTCGAGTGCCGCCGGCTTTCGCCTCGCAGCGAGCTGCAGTCACGCCTGGCCGCCGGCAACGCCGAGTTCTTCGAGCACGGCTTCGTGGCTCGTGCCGACGGTGACGTCGAGCTCGCGGCCGACTTCGCGCGCTTTCGCCTGGAAAGCTGCGTCGACTGCGGGGGCGTACTCAAACCGGACGTGGTGTTCTTCGGCGAGAACGTGCCCGCCCCGCGCGTAGCCGCCGCGATGGCCGCGCTCGAAGGCGCCCGTGCGCTGCTGATCGCCGGCTCGTCGCTGATGGTGTTCTCGGGCTTTCGCTTCGCCCGAGCGGCAGCGCGCCTGGGCGTGCCGATCGTGGTCGTCAATCGCGGCCAGACACGTGCCGACGAGCTGGCGCGGCTGCGTCTGGCTGGCAACGCCGGCGAAGTACTCGAGCGGGCGCTGCGGGTCGCCGGTTGAGGCGACCCGCGCGTTGTCGTCCTCAGCCCGCCGTCAGGGTGGCGTTGAACACGATCTCGGGCACCGCCGCCAGCGCCTTCGAGATGGGGCAGTTGGCCTTCGAGAACGCGACCTTCTCGTCGAACGTCGCCTGATCGATACCCGGAACGATGGCCACGGTGTCGAGCTCGATCTTGGTCACGGTCGGGCCATCGCCCAGCGTGACGGTCGCGTTGGTCGTGATGCTGGTCGGCGGCTTACCTTCCTTGGTGAGCTGAGCCGCCAGGAACATCGAAAAGCAGCCGGCGTGCGCCGCGCCGATCAGCTCTTCGGGGTTGGTGCCCTTGCCGCTGCCTTCGAAACGCGAACCGAAGGTGAAGGGGGCATCAAAGGCGCCCGTGCCGCCCTTTACTCCGCCGGAGCCTTCTTTGAGGGTGCCGTTCCAGGTCGCGGATGCTTTCGAAACTGCCATGCTGGTCTCCTTTTTCTCCGTAGGGTCCTGCCGGATAGCCTCGTCAGCGCCCCAGGGCAAGCGCGGTAGGCTTCCGCGGAGCCGGAACGAGCGTCATAATGATGAAGATGTGGTGGCAGCGATTTTTCGCCACAGGCTCTCTGGCCGCGCTGGTGGCCTGCGCGCCGAGCCAGGCGAGCGTCGGGCGACCAGCGGTCGTGCCAGACGCCATCGCCCCGACGGCCAGCGGCACCAAGACGCAGGTCGATCCGCCGCCCAGCGCCGCCGCAATGGCCGAGGCGCGTCACCTGCTCAACCGCTGCGCCTTCGGGCCGCGTCCTGGCGAAGTCGAGCGCGTGGCACGCCTGGGCAGCCAGCGCTGGCTCGACCAGCAATTGAGCAGCCCCGACGAGAGCCCGCTGCTCGAGCCAGCGCTCTTCCCCTACCGGGCTGCGTTCGCAGCGCCCGCCGAGCTCGTGAGCGATTGGCTCGGTGAGGGGTGGGAGGACGAAGGGCATAGCCTTCGTCAGCTGAGGCGCGAGCTCAAGCCCTACTACAAGGATCACATGCGCCGGCTCGCGGCGGCCGAGCTCACGCGCGACATCCTGAGCCAGCGCCAGCTCGAGGCCGTGATGACCAACTTTTGGGCGAATCATTTCAATGTGTTCGCCTCGAAGGGCTTCGTGCGCATTTTCGGCGGGGACTACCTGGAGCGGGCGATTCGCCCTCATGCGCTGGGCACGTTTTCGGACCTGCTGCTAGCGACCGCTCGCCATCCGGCGATGCTGCTCTACCTCGACAACGCGCAGAGTCGCCGCGAAAAGCCCGGCGCGAGCCCGAGACGCCGGGGCGGTCTGAACGAAAACTACGCACGCGAGCTGCTCGAGCTGCACACGCTGGGAGCCGACGCTGGTTACAGCCAGAGCGACGTGCAGGAGGTAGCGCGCGTGCTCACGGGCTGGAGCGTCGAGGAGCTGCGCGGCGGCCGTTTGCGCTACGTCTATCGCCGGTCCACGCACGACAGCGGCGAGAAGCAAATCTTGGGCGAGGCTTTCCCGGCAGGCGGGCAGGAAGAAGAGGGCATTCGGCTGCTGCAGCTGCTTTCCCGGCACCCGGCGACGGCCAAGCACCTGGCGCGGCGGCTCTGCGCGCGGCTCGTAGCCGATGTTCCGCCGCCGAGCTGCGTCGACGCAGCTACGCGTGCGTACCTGGCAAGCGACGGAGACATCAAACAGGTATTGCGAGCGATCCTCACCGACGCCGCCTTCTGGTCGCCAGCGGCGCGCGGCAGCAAGCTCAAGACTCCGCTCGAGCTCTTGGCCAGCACTGCGCGTGCTTTCGATGCGCGCCCCGATGGCACGCTCGACCTGGCAATCACGTTGGACGAGCTGGGCGAGCCGCTGCTTCAAGAGCGAGCCCCGACCGGCTACCCCGACTCCGAGCCGGAATGGGCCAGCGGCGGCGGCATGCTGGCACGCCTGCGCTTCGCGAGCGATTTGGGTCAGGGCAAGCTGTCCGGCTTGCGGCTGTCTTGGAGCGAAATGCTGCCGTCCGGTCCCGCCGACGCGAGCTCGCTGGTGGCTCGGCTCGGCGAGCAGCTGCTCGCGCTGCCGCCTGATTCACATACGCTCGCTGTCGTACGCGGAGAGCTAGCCGGGATCGCCGATGCCGACCAGCGGCGGGCGGTCGCGGTTGCGCTGCTGGTTGGCAGCCCGGAGTTTCAACGCCAATGAACGCGCGAGCCGTTAGCCGTCGAGGCGTGCTCGGCGCCTCGCTGCTTTCGTCGCTGTCGTGGCTGCTCGCGCCGCGTTCTGCGCGTGCCGACGCATCGCTTGGCGCCGAGCCCGTGCCGGGCGTGCCGGTGCTGCTCTGCGTGTTCCTACGCGGCGCGGCCGATGGTCTGAACGTCGTGGTGCCCTACGCCGACGACGAGTACTACCGGCTGCGTCCGTCGATCGCCGTGCCTCGACCAGGGTTACGTGGCGGCGCGCTGGATCTCGACGGTCGCTTCGGGCTGCATCCTCAGCTCAAGCCGTTGCTTCCAGCCTATCGGGCGGGCGAGCTCGCGCTGGTGCATGCCGTCGGGTCGCCTCACCCGACGCGCTCGCATTTCGAGGCGCAGGACTTCATGGAGAGCGGGGTGGTCGGAGACCGCACGGTTTCGCGCGGCTGGCTGGGTCGCTACTTTGCGAGCAAGCCGGCCATCGGCGCCGGCGCGCTGCGGGCGGTAGCTGTCACGGCGCGCGCGCCGCTCTCGCTACGCGGCTACGCGGACGCGCTTTCGACCTCGAGCTTGCGTGACTTTCGCTTGCAGAGCAGCCCGGAGCTGGAGCCGGCGTTGCTGCGGGGCTTTCAGCGGCTGTATCGAGTCGACGGCGCGGACCTGGCCGAGCGCGCCGGCCAGCGCGCGCTCGGCGCTACCGAGCTCGTCGCCCGCGCGCTGCGCTCGCAGCGCAGCCGTGCCCGCTACGCGCGCGACACGCGAGACTTCGCTGACCTGGCTCGGTTGATCAAGGCCGACGTCGGTCTGGAAGCGGCGTGGCTCGACTTGGGCGGCTGGGACACGCATCGCCAGCAAGGCAGCTCGGGGGCGGGCGACTTGCCGCGCCAGCTCGATCGGCTGGCGCGTGGGCTGGCGGCCTTTCGAGCCGACCTGGGTGAAGCGTTTGGACGAGTGGTGGTCGTGGTCATGAGCGAGTTCGGTCGCACGGCGAAGGAAAACGGCACGCGCGGCACCGATCACGGCCACGGAGGCACCATGCTGGTGCTCGGCGGCCAGGTGAAGGGGGGGCGCGTGCTGGGCGACCTGCAGAGCCTCGCTCCCGATCAGCTCTATCAGGGCCGCGACGTGCCAGTGCTGACCGATTTTCGCCAGCTGCTGAGCGAGGTCTGTGAACGGCACCTGGGGATCGCCGACGCGGCCGGATTTTTCCCAGGTTTTCAGCGCGATGACGCGCGACGCTTGGCGCTGTTCGGCTAACGCGCCGCCGCTGGCGTAGCGGAAAAGGGCTTCGGCAGAGCGCCGATCGGGCGCGGCTCGTGCTAACCGTCGGCTCATGGCCGAAGCCGTTCAACTGATCGACGACGCCCTGCTGGATGCCACGCTGGCCCGCGCCTTCGACTCGCCGCGTCGACGCATCAATCACAACTTTCATGGAGCGGACGGCGAGCTGCTGCATCGCTTCCTCAACGCTTGGGTGCGCGGCAGCTATGGCGCGCCACATCGCCACCTCAAGGAGCCCAAGCCGGAGAGCTTCGTCGTCCTGCGGGGCGAGATGGCGCTGTTCGTATTCGACGACTTTGGAGGCGTCACGCAAAAGCACGTGCTGGGGCGAGGCGGGCTGGTGGGGATCGATTTGGAGCCCGGGCTCTGGCACACGGTAGCCGCGCTCAGCGAGACCGCGGTCTGCTTCGAGGTCAAGGTCGGTCCCTACGATCCAGCGACGGACAAGGAGTTTGCGCCGTGGGCGCCGCGCGAAGGCGATCCGGCGGCGCCCGCGTACCTGCAGAGTCTGCTCTCGCTAATCGACTGAAGGCCTGCCGGCGCTTGGCGCGGCCGCCCTAGACGAAAAAGTCCGGCAAGAGCTCGGCGTCAGGCACGTCCGCGTACTGGCTGAAATCGGTCACGCCCGCCCCGCGCAGCACTTCCTCATCGATCAAGAAGCGACCGCTGAGCTCACGGCTCGGCGAGCTGAGCACGACGTGCGCCGCGTCGGCCACGATCTCGGGATCACGCGCCCGTGCCATGCTGCTGTCGCCTCCCAGCAGGTTCTGAACCGCCGCCGTGCGGATCACCGTGCGTGGCCAGAGCGCGTTGACGGCGATGCCGTCCGGCTGGAGCTCGGCTGCCAGGCCAAGCACGCACAAGCTCATGCCGTACTTGGCGATGCTGTAGGCCAGGTGCGGCGCGAACCAGCGCGCATCGTGCGTGAGCGGTGGCGACAGCATGAGCACATGCGGGTTTTCGGCCCGCCGTAGCCAGGGCAGGCACAGCTTGGAGCACAGGAACGTGCCGCGCGTGTTCACCTGGTGCATCAGGTCGAAGCGCTTGAGCTCGGTGTCTTCGGTTCGGGTCAGGCTGATGGCGCTGGCGTTGTTGATCAGCACGTCGATGCCACCGAAAGCGTCGACCGTGCGCTGCACGGCGCCAGCGATCTGCTCCTCGGAGCGCACGTCGGCCACGCACGCCAGCGCCCGCCCGCCAGCGGCCTCGATCTCGCGCACCGAATCTCCCACCGTGCCCGGCAGCTTGGGGTGAGCGATCTCGGTCTTGCCCACCACCGCCACGTTGGCGCCGTCGCGCGCGGCGCGCAGGGCGATCGCCTTGCCGATGCCGCGGCTCGCCCCGGTGATGAACAGCGTCTTACCGCGAAGTGTCACGCGGCCACGCTATCAGGCCGAAAGCGCGGCCACCAGCCTTACAGGTAGCCCTGAGCTCGCAGCAAGCGCTCGGTCAAGCTCCGCCGCACCTGCAGCGGGTCGACGCCCTCGGTGTGGCCATCGATCAGCGTCGCAAAAAAGACGCGACGCGCCCCGAGCTCGAGCCAGCCCACTAACCAATACGCTTGCCCCGCCTCGTCGGGCGGACCCGCCGACCC
>DATDEV010000394.1:0-2264 GCA_036522995.1 Polyangiaceae bacterium | reverse complement strand
CAATCGGTCTCGGAATCGCTCGAGCTCGGCGCAGGGCCGCAGGAACAGCTGAAGTCGTCGCAGTAGGGCGAGCTCGGGTCGCGGGAGCCGTAGCAATAGCCTTGGCCCTGCCTGCTCGCGGGTGGGATCACGGCCTCCGTCGGCTGCGGCTCGACGTCTCTGTCGCTGGCGCCGGGGGAGCCGGTGACGCCACCACTGACGGGCGACGGCCCCACGCTGGTCGGCTGGGGCGGAGCGCTGACGCAGCTCGAAGTGTCGAGCTCACGCGCGCGCAGCACCGGCGATGCGAGCTCTCCGCCCGGCGCGAAGGCACGCCACGAGACACCGTTACGGCTCGAGGCCAGCAGGCGCTCGAGCGTCGCCACCTCCGAATCGACGGCGGCCAGCGCCAACCCCGCGTCCGTGGCAGCTCCGCAAGCGACCAGGTCTGCCGCCGACCGCGGAGCGCGCAGCGCGTCGAGCTGCTGGGAGCAAGCAGCGCCGTCCAGCTCGGGCAGCTCGCGTGCGGCCGCCTGGGCGTAGCGCAGCACCAGCGGGGGAACCGACACACCGGCGTAGAACGACCAATCGAAGAGCGGGCCACGGGCGCGCAGCTCGAGCAGCGGCGCGTCGTGCTCCGAGAGCCAGGCCGCGGCTTGCTCGTGATAGTCGTGCGTCTGCTGCTTGGCGACCACCAAGCGGACCGCCAGCTCACTGCTCGCGAGCTCACCGGCAAAGGTCATGGGGCCGCGCGTGAGCGCGCTGAGCAGAACTGGAAACGAGGCGTGAGGCGCGAGCTCGAGCGGCGCGCCAGCACTGCTGATGCGCAGCGTGCGCGTGGTAAAAGCACCATCGAGCTTCGGCCAGGACCAGACGACGTAGCTTTCGGCGGCAGGCAGCGCGGTGGGAAGCGGCAAGCCCTGGTCCTCGAGCAAGGCGCGCACGTCCTCGCTCTGCCGCAAGCCGACGACCTGCGGGGCAACTCCCGGCGCGCGCGGCCAGGCGACCAGCAGCGGCGACAGCGATTGACCACAGATCGAGCTCAGGCCCTGGGGTGAAGCTACCCGCGTGCTGGCCGCTTCTTCGAGCGCGCCGAACCAGGCGTCGAGCCCTTCATCGCAGAGAGCGTCGGCGTCGAGCGCTGCGACCAGCGCCAGGGGACCACGCTCGGCGCGAAGCGAGACCCAAGTCACCGCGCCGCCGGCTCCGAACGCGTACGCCAGCTCGACGTGCTGAACGACCGAAGCGCCACCAGGCGGCTCGACAATCAGCAGCTGCGCTGGCGCTGGCTCGCTCGCAAGCAAACCAGCGCAGCCTCCCAATGCCAGGCGGACCAAGCCGCGCTGTAGGCGCATGCTTCGACCGAAATGCAACGCTCGTGCCCGGGGCGCTGTCAGCCCAAAGCCTCACGTGGTCGCGTTGGTCGTGAACGCCGCTTCTCGTTTGTCGCCAGATCCCCGCCGCCAACTCCTGCGAGTGACGCAAACGAGCAACAGTTCGCCGGACGCCCTAGAGCGCCACGCCGAGTCCCACGCTCGCCGCGAGCCAAGGGCCCCGTTGCGCAACCAGCGTCGCCTCTCCATCAACGTCGCCTCGAACCGGCAGCACGACGTAGCCGCCCTCCAGGCCGAAGAACGGCGCGACGACGCCAAGGCCAGCGGATACTCGGAGGGGGAGCGCGACGCCCGCCCACGGGGCCGTCATGCGCTGGCCTTCGTGGGGAGCAGTAGCGGTAGCGTCCAGGGCCAACCAGCCGCCGCGCAGCCCCAATCCGGCGACGAAGCGAGCTTTCGACAGCTCGAAGCGCAGCGCAGGGCCTGCAAAGGCCGACAGCACCGACCAGCGCACGCGGGCAAGCTCCAGCGTGGTCTCACCGCTCTCGAAGCGCGTGTCGAAGAGCAGGCCCCCGTGCTTACCCCAACCGATGAGCGTGCCGAGCGAGCCGCCCCAGAGCAGCGTCGCCGGCTGACCCGTGCGCGCCACGCTGGCGGCTGCGAACAGCTCCACTGTCCGGCGCGAGGGGCTGGCGGCCGGCCCGGCGTCGCGCGCCTCCGGCACGGTCGAGCTCGCCGCGGACGGCGGGACGGAGGGCGCGGCCGGGCGGGCGCTTTCGCTGCCGCGCTCGATCTGGGACAAGAGCTCGGTTGCCGCCAGGGCGACCAGGCGCTCGCGCGCCCCCGCCGCGGTATCGCGCAGCTCGACGCGAACCTGAAACGGAGAGTCACCGGCTACGGGCCCATCGACGCGAATCTCGGCTACGTCCTGCTCGCAGGTCACGTGCAAGC
>DATDEV010000393.1:0-2055 GCA_036522995.1 Polyangiaceae bacterium | reverse complement strand
GCGTAGGCCAGGTAGGCCTTGGCTTGCAGATTGGGATAGAGACTGCGGTCGCCGAGCGCGACGCGGGCTGCGGTCATACCAGCACCAGCCTTTCGAGACGGATGAGCTCCCCGAGCGACCAGGCTTGGAACGGGCACCCGCGGGGAGTGTGCGGGGGCGCTCCATCGGCAATCTCGCTCACGTGACCTAGCCCCGCGCGGGGCAAATGAGCGCGCAGCGGCTCGACGAAGCGGCGACGCGCTTCGGCCTTGGCCTGGGCGGTGCCGCCGTGCACCTTGACCCACGCCTCCACGAACGGCCCCAAGAGCCAGGCCCAGGCCGTGCCCTGGTGGTAGGCGCCATCGCGTTCGAGTCGGTCGCGCCCGTAGTGGGGCCGGTAGTCCGGATGGCCCGGCTCGAGCGAGCGCAGACCGAGCGGCGTCCACAGCTCGCGCTCTACGGCGCTGACGACGGCCAGCGCTTGGTCCGCCGGCAGCCAGGTGAAGGGCAAGCCGCCGGCGGCGAAGATCTGGTTGGGACGGCAGCTAGCGTCGGCGCTGCCGGGGGCGTGCTCCACGTCGACGACGTCGTACAGCATGCTGCGTGCGGGGTTCCAGAAGCGCTGGCGGAACGCGAGCTGCGCGCGGTTTCGCCAGGTGTAAAGCTCCGGATCGAGCTCTGCAGCATACGTGAGGGCGGTGAGCCACAACGCCTGGATCTCGACCGGCTTGCCGCGGCGAGGGGTCACGACCCAATCACCGACCTTGGCGTCCATCCAGGTGAGCTGCACGCCGGGAGCGCCGGCGGCGAGCAGTCCGTCGGTGTCCGCCCCGATGCCGAAGCGGGTACCGGCCAGGTAGCCGCGCACGATGGCCAGCGTGGCTGCTTGGAGCGCCTCGCGCTCATTGGCCGGCAGCGCCTGCATCGCCATCAGCTCGTGAGCAGTGACGACGAACCAGAGCGCTGCATCCACCGAGTTGTACTCGGGTGGCTCCGCGGCGTGGTCCGAGAAACGGTTGGGGAGCATGCCTTCCGAGACCGCGCCAGCCCACTCACCGAGGATGGCGCGCGCGGTGTCGAAGTCGCCGCGCGCCAGGCACAGGCCGCGCAGCGCGATGAACGTGTCGCGCCCCCAGTCGCCGAACCAGGGATAGCCGGCGATCACGGTTTTGCCTTCGCCGCGCCGCACCAGGTAGGCAGCCGCGGCGCGCTCGAGCGGATCTTTGACCGTTTGGCGCCGTTCGAGCTCACCGCGCCGCAAGAGCTGCACGAAGGTGGCTGCGCCTTCCATCGGTACGGCTAGCGCGCCGGTCACCTCGGCCTGCAGCAGCCACCAGAAGTCGCGCTGCTCGTGCTCGAGCTCGAGCTGGAGCAGGCCCGGCGTGGCCAGATCCTCGAGGTGGTCGAGCCCACGCGCCTTCTCCTCGGCGTAGTGAAAGGCGCGATACCAGTCTGGTACCGACTCGAAACGACCATTGCTCAGGCTTTGCACCGCCGGGGCTCCCGCGTAGGGCGTGAAGCGCACGAGCTCGCCCTGGCGCTGCGCGGTGAAGCAAAACGCCCGATTTTCGTGGTGCAGGGCGTGAAAGTCGCGCCCCGACATCAGCGGCCGCACGAACAGCCGTACCAGTCCATCAAAGGGCTCGACCAGCCTGAAGCGCAGCGCGACCGCCGGCCGACCCTGCGGCACGAACAGCTCGACCTCCAGACAGGGTCCGAGCGTGGTGCGCAGGCGCCAGCTGGGCCAGGGCTCGTGACTGAAGTGTTCGAGCGTCGCATCTGCCTCGCGCACGTGTCCGCCCGCGTAGGCTTGAGGCCACAGCTCGGCCCGGGCTGCGGCGGTCTCGATCCAGGCCACGAAGCCTTGCACCATCATGCGCCGATCTTGAGGTGGCTTGAGCGCACACAAGAGCAGGCCGTGGTAGCCGCGCGTGCGGAGTCCACCGCGCGTCCCGCTGGCGAAGCCGCCGAGGCCGTCTGGCTCGAGCCACTCGTCCGCGTCGTCGCCTGGGGATTGGTCCGCCTGCATGCGCCGGCCCGAGCCTACCCCAATTGAGGCTTGGCTCGGACTGTGCC
>DATDEV010000392.1:0-3996 GCA_036522995.1 Polyangiaceae bacterium | reverse complement strand
CGCCTGACGGCGCAGCTCCTTCTCGGCGCGCAGCGCGGACTCCAGCTCGTGCACGCGGTCGGCCTCACGGCGTAGACGAGCGCGCAAGGTGTGCCGTTCACTGCCGAGCTTGCGCAGCTCTGCCTGGGCAGCGCCCAGGCGTTGCTCCAGCTGCGCAGCCGCGGAGACGCCAGAGGACTGGGTCAGGGGTCGCGCGAATGGCACGCTCGGAGCGTGGCGAACCGGCGGCGGCGGCGGCGTGGCGGGAGCGCGCGGCAGCACGCTGGGCCTTACGGCCAGAGTCTGCGCCGACGGCGGACCTGACGCCGGCCCGGAGCTGATCGGAGCGGCGTCGGCAGGCGGCGGCGAGCTCGCAGCCGGCGCCGGGCTGCGGAGCGGTGGCGGAGGTGGCGACGACCGCAGCATCCCGGGCATGATCCCGCGCGACGATGGCGGCGGTGGCATGCGCGAGCTGGGCGAGAGGCCGACGCTGCCCGGTCGTGGCACCGCGCTCACGGGACGCGGCACGACGCTGACCGGAGCCGGCGGCGCCGCTGACGGAGCCGAGCCAGGCGGCGCAGCGGGCGGCGGGAAGACGGCGGGCTCGGGCGGGAGGTCCCAAGCATCGGGGTCGTCCGGTGCGCTGGCCGTGCTGGAATCCTTTTCGTCACCCATCAGTCTGGCAGCTCGCGGCGCGAGCGGGTCGCGCCACGTGAATGTACCCCGAATCCTCTCGGCTCAACAATTCTTTACCTGGGTCCGCGAGCGCGCTTCACATTCGCGCCCGACGCTTGAGTCGAGGTCGCGTGACCGCCGCTCGGATGCACCGGGCGAGCGGCAGGCGCTCGAAAGGAAACATCGACTCATGTTGGGATTTTTCGTGGGAACTGCCTGCCTGATTGGGCTCATCGCCGTCGCGCGCCGCGGGCGGCGCTACTACGGCTTTCATCACGGCCGTCGCTTCGGCGGCCGCTTCGTCATGCAGCGGGTGCTCGAGCGCCTGGACACCACTCCGGGCCAGGAGAAGGTGATCCGTGACGCCCTGCACGGCCTCGGCGAGGAGGCCTGGACGCTGCGCCGCGAGGTCAAGGCCACGCGCAGCGAGATCGCCAGCGCGCTGCGCGCTCCGGAGCTGGATCGCTCGGCCCTCGACCGCGTGTTCGCCAAGCATGACGAGCTGATCGAGAAGCTGCGCAGCTCGGCGCTCAGCGCCGCCGACCAAGTCCACGGCACGCTGGACGACCGCCAACGCCAGAAGCTCGCCGACATCATCGAACAGGGTCCTTGGGCCCACGCCGGCTGCTGAAAGGAAGTAGCAAATGGGACGCAAACTATTGATGGTCGTGCTGGGCCTGGGCGCAGTCGCGGGCTTCGGCGCCGGCTTCGCCCGGCTGTGTCACTCCGACTGGCGACCCGGCGCGCGCTTCGGGCATCACGCCGAGCTCGAGCGCCGCGTCGCCGACGCTTGCACCGAATCGGCCCTGCGTGTGTACGGACGCCAGAGCGGCGCGGGCGAAAAGCCATGAGCATGCCGGCTTTGCAGGGATTCGGAGCGATTACTCCAATCCCTGCCCCGCCCGAGCCAGCCGTTATATCCTCGCCGCGTGTCATGGACCTGAACGTGCTCATCGTGGACGACGACGAGCGCCTGTACGAGCTGCTCGCTCAATACCTGGCCGAGAACGGCGTGATCGCCAAGCGCGCCGCTACGGGTCCGGCCGGGCTAAAGGCCATCGAGGGCGGAGAGTCGTTCGATGCGGTGCTGCTCGACGTGATGCTGCCGGGGCTCGACGGGCTCAGCTTGCTCAAGCGGCTGCGCGAGAAGAGCCAAATCCCGGTGATCATGCTCACCGCCAAGGGCGACGAGACCGATCGCGTGGTCGGGCTCGAGCTGGGCGCCGACGACTACCTGGCCAAGCCATTCAGCCCGCGTGAGCTATTGGCGCGGCTGCGCGCGGTGCTGCGGCGCACCCAGGTGGACCCGAACAAGGAGCAGCTGAGCGTGGGCAGCATGTCGTTCGACGTCGCCGCCCGTAGCGTGCAGCGCGATGGCCGCACCGTCGAGCTGACAGGGCTCGAGTTCGATCTGCTACTGGCGCTGGCGCGCCGCGCCGGACGGGTGGTTCCGCGCTCCAACCTGCTCGAGCTCGCCGGCAGAAACGACGTCAACGTCAGCGATCGCACCGTCGACGTGCACGTCTCCCACATCAGAAAGAAGCTGGGCGATGACGACGCGCTGCTGCTCAAGACCGTGCGCGGCGTCGGCTACGTGCTCACCCGCGAATGAAGGAGCGTCGGCCCTTCCGCTGGCGCCACCGGCGGCACGATTTCCGCCTGCAGCGCGCGCTGTTCTGGTGGTTCGGGATCACGATCCTGATCACCAGCGCGGTGTCGTTTTGCGTGATGCGGGTGGCATCGCCCGAAATGCACGACTGGCGCAAGGAAGCCGCGCGCCTGCAGGAGTTTGCGGCGGGGCGCTTCGCCAAGGTCTGGGACGATCCGCCGGCACGCCGCGAGCTCGCGCACGCCGTCTCGCAAGCTTTCCACGCCGTCGTGCTGATCAAGGACCCGCAGGGCCGCCTGCTCCACAGCGAGGGCGGTCAGTGTCTAGACGGCGGCGTGATCAGCGTCAGCGTGGAGCGCGACGGACGCGCGCTCGGCAGCGTGGAAGGCTGCTCGCGGCACTATCGCGGTTTTCGCTGGATGGCCCTGCTGGCCACGCTGTTCGCGGCCTTCCTGTGCATTTGGGCCGCGACGGCCAAGCTCTCGCGTCGCCTGACCAGGCCGCTGCAGGATCTCACGCGCGTGACGCGCGAGCTGGGTGAGGGCAAGCTCGAGAGCCGCGTCCGGCTCGGTCATCATCACCGCGGCGAGGTGGGTCTGCTGGCGGAATCGATCAACGACATGGCCAAGCGCATCGAGCGTCAAATGACCGATCAGCGCGAGCTCTTGGCCGGCGTATCACACGAGATCAGGAGCCCGCTGGCGCGCCTGCGTGTGCTCGCAGAGCTCGTGCAAACTCGCTCGGGCGAGGCCGCAGCGTCGGAGCTGCACGCCAAGATCGAGCGCGAGGTCACTGAAATCGACGAGCTGGTGAGCAAGCTCTTGGCCAGCTCCCGCCTCGACTTCGGGGCGCTCGAACTGCAGACGCTCTGCGCGCGCGATGTCGCCTTGCGGGCGCTGGAGCGCGCCGGCATGGGGCCGGAGCTCCTGCACGATACGTCAGGCGACTCGACAGTGCGCGGCGATGCGACGCTCCTGGCGCGCGCGCTGGGCAATCTGCTGGAGAACGCCGTCCATCACGCCGGCGGCGTGACCGAGCTCACGCTGCGCAGCGACGCGACCAAGGTGTACCTGGAGGTCGCCGATCGCGGCTCCGGGCTCAGCCCCGAGGCGCTGGCACACGGCTTCGATCCATTCTTTCGTGGTAGCCAGGACGGCCAGAGCAGCTCGCGCGGCGCGCTGGGCCTCGGACTATCACTGGTCCGCCGCATCGCCCGCGCCCACGGCGGCGACGCCAACATCGAGAATCGGCCGGATGGCGGCGGTGCGATCGCAACGCTTTCGCTACCCAAAGCCAGCGCGAACGAAAAGACTACTGGCGCGAGCGCTTGAGGCTCAATCGAGCTCGCTGACGCGAGGCGGCGTGCAGCTGACGTCGCAGAAACCACTTTCACACTCCTCGCCGGCGTCACCCTGCTCTGGCCAATCCACCACCAAGACCCGCCCTGTAGCACCGTGGGTCGTTGCGATCACGTACCGCCGCGGCCGCGCCTACTTGGCGATGTCGTGCGCGGCCAGGCGCTCTAGAGCTTGCACCATGCCCGAGTGATCCAGCCCGGTACCGCCGGCCGCGACCACGGCGTTGAAGAGCTGCTGGCAGTTGCTGGTGGCTGGCAGGCTGATGCCTAGCTCCTTGGCGGCGTCCAGAGCCAGGTTGAGGTCCTTTTGGTGCAGCGCGATGCGAAACCCGGGCTGGAAATTGCGCTTGATCATCCGCTCACCGTGCACCTCGAG
>DATDEV010000391.1:0-2497 GCA_036522995.1 Polyangiaceae bacterium | reverse complement strand
GGCTCGCCCGCGGCCTGCTCTGGACTCATGTAGTGCGGCGTACCGAAGACGACGCCTTCGCGCGTGCGCCGGCTGCCGCCCATCACCTTGGCCAGGCCGAAATCGAGGACCTTGATCAGCTCGCCTCCGTCCTTGCTGACCATCACGTGCACGTTGTCCGGCTTCAGGTCGCGGTGCACGAGGCCCGCCCCGTGAGCCGCGCCGAGCGCGTCGGCGATCTGCCGCACGATCGCCAGCGCGCGCTGTTCGGGCAGCGCGCCTTCCTCGGCGATCAGTCGGCTCAGGCTCTTGCCCTCGATGAACTCGAGCACCAGGTAAAACGAGCCGTTCTCGAGCTGGCCGAAGTCGGTGGCGGTGGCCACGTTCGGATGCTCGATGCGCGCGGCTGCCACCGCTTCGCGCTCGAAGCGAGCGACCACCTCCTTGACCTGAGTCATCTCGCGGTGAAGCACCTTCACCGCGCAGGCCTTGCGCATCAGCACGTGCTCGGCTCGATACACCGAGCCCATGCCACCGGACCCGAGCAAGCTCTCGATGCGATAGCGACCCGCCAGCACGGTGCCGACGAGTGATTGTCCCGGTTCGGAATCGTTGCCTTCCGTCACTCTGGGAACATTCTGGAAAGCTTCGGCGCGAGAGTCGAGCATTAGGCGCTGCCCCTAAGAGCAACAGAGACGGCCGGTCTCGCGCCAGTTTAATCGCGCCGCTCAATCGCTCAGGTAGGACAAGCGGCTACCCTAGTTCCTGCTCGCTCCTGCTCGCTCCTGCTCGCCGCGACGTCGCCGCGGGCAGCAAGCGCACGCCACCGCTCGCACCGGATTTCACGCCGCGATGGAGCACGATGCTGCGTCCGGCCGTCTGGCCTCGCGCATATGCCTCACCACCATGCGACATGGAGTGATGCGCCCAGCGCACGTGCGGGTGTCGTCGCCGGAAATAGCCTTTGAGCTCGGCGTCCCCCACCCACACCAGGCCTTCGGCCTCCGAGCGCCGCCGCTCGCGGTCCAGCCGTTCGTGGAAACCGCTGATGACTCCGGCCAGAAACTTTCGCCGCGCCTGGTGGCTGCGATCGCCCCGCTGCTTGCGATCGGCGCGGTACAGGGCGTCGGCCGTGTAGAGCAGGAAATCGTACACGTAAGAGGCCAGCTCGACGTTGTCGCGAGCCCCGCACACCTCCAGCACGCTGCCGCGCTTGGCCTCCAGCGGCCGCCACACCGGCACCCAGATCACCTGCACGAAGAAATGCTCGTCGAGCAGCGCCGCCAGCCTGCGCTCGTGCTCCGAAATGCGCCCGCTGGGCTTGCCCAGGTGGCGAAAACAATAGCTGGCCCTGGCGCCGGAAACCGCGGCCTCGATGTTGTGCTTGAGCATCAGGCGCTGCGCGGCGCTCATGGCCGCTTGCGCCTCGTGCTCGTTGGGGCTTTCGGCCAGCGCCAAGAGCTTGGCGATGCGATCCAGGATCGGGTTCTTGTCTTCGCCCGAGGTGAGCGGCGCGCCGACCGCGCGCGCGTCGATGCCGCGCTCGTCACAGATGCGTCGAAACGCGGGGCCGTGGGCGGACTCGTCGCGCACGCCCAGCACCTCGTCCACGTACTGGTGCGCCATCTCGTGCTTGAGCACCTCTTCCAGCACGCCCCAGCCCTGCTCGAAGAGCAGCGCGCGCGAAAGCTCGATGCAGCGGTACGCCGGCACCCAGCGCCCCAGCCGCTCGCCGGGCGCGCTCAGCTCGAGCGCCGGCATGCGCAGCTGAAAGCGAAACAGCGAACCATTCAAGTGCTCGTAAGTCTTGTGGATGGCGCGCAGCGCGGCCTGCTCCAGCTCGAGGCGCAGCGGCTCGGTGGCGACCATGGCCGGCACATGCTGACAAGCCGCCCCACCGGCTGCAAGCGCCCGGCCATGATAGATTGAGCCCGTGATTCGGGACGGCCACCAGGGTGGAGCCCGTCGCGCCCGCGTGAGGGGCGGGCGGCGCTACCGCGGCGGGCGGCGCTACCGCGGCGGGTTGGCGCTCGGCGGCCTGCTGGCGCTGCTGCTCGGGTGCGGGCGCCTCACGCACGATGACAGCGAGCCTCAGCCGCCCGCCAGCGATCCGGCCGTCCAGGCGCGCGTCCCGCCGGCGATCCAAATGCCCGGCACCACGCGCTACTTCGTCATCGAAGACGACGTGCAAGGGCCGCAAATGGTGCTGTTCGAGAGCCCCGACGCGCCACGCCGCATTTCACTGGCGCTCGGCGACCCCCGCGACCGCCTCGATGTCGCCACTTGGTCGGCGAGCGGTACCCGCTACGCCTACTGGCTCCGTGCCACCAACGCGCCGCTCGAGACCCGCCTGATGCTTGCCGATGTCGCCGACGACTTTTCGCCAGTCGCCATCGAGCTGCCGGAGCTCCACAACCCGGCCGTTCGCTACTTTCGGTGGATCGGCGATCGCGCGCTCATCGTCGAAGCCGACAGCTACGACCACGCTTTCGATGCGAGCGAGCCCGTGCCGCCCGAT
>DATDEV010000390.1:0-5276 GCA_036522995.1 Polyangiaceae bacterium | reverse complement strand
TTGGCCGCCCAAGCCGTCGACGCTCAACGAGCCGCCAAGGCTCAACGAGCCGCCGCTTCCGTTGCCGCTCCCGCCCGTCGCGGGCGTCATGGGACTTCCCGGTCCACCACTCGCGTCGTCGTCGCGGGGAAGGCCGGGCTGCGGATTGATGAGGCAGCCGCCAGCCAGGCAGGCCGCCAACGTCCATCCGAGCCACCGCGCCGAGAGAGCCACTCCGGCAAGGGTAGCAACATCCCTGCCAATTGCACCGCCTAGCTGCGGCGAGTGCGCGCCCGGGCCAGGACGGCCAGTGCTGCTTGCGTATCCGGAGGCGAGCGGCGCAAGCCTTGGGCCACCTGAGCCAGCTCCTGACTCAGCGCTTCGGCAGCGCGCGCCACTTCGTCGGCGTTGGTTTCGAAGATGTCGCTCCACATCGACTCGGGGCCTCCGGCGGCGCGCGTGGCCCGCTCGAAGGCTGGCCCCATCGCCACCCGAGCCGTGGTCTCGTCGAGCAGCGTGAACAGGGAGCTTGCCAGCAGCTGAGGCAAGTGGCTGGTGACGGCCACCGCGCGATCGTGGGCTTCCGGCGAAAGCTCGACCAGCTGTGCGCCCGTGAGCGCGAGCAGCTCGGTAATGGCGGCGAACGCAGAGGGGTCGCTGTGCCCGGGGCTCAGGATCCACGAGCGACCCTCGAACAGGTCGCCCCGCGCGTTCTCGATGCCGCCATCGGGCAGGCCCGCCATCGGGTGACCGGGCACGAAGCAGGAGCCGCGCGGGTGCTCACGGGCCGTGTGCGCGATCTCGCGCTTGGTCGAGCCGCAGTCGGTGACCACGCGAGCGTGGGTCAGGCTCCAGGGCAAGAGTCGAATGATGGTGCCGACAGGGACGGCCAGCACCGTGACGTCTGCTTGCTCGAGCGCCACGCGCAGGGCCTCGGTGTCCTCCAGCGCCACGTGCGCGTCGGCAGCGGTGCGCGCTTCTGGGCGCGCTAACACCGGCGCACGATCGATGGCGGTGACGTGGACCTGCCCGCCGCGCCGGAGCGCCAGGGCGAGCGAGCCGCCGATCAGCCCGAAGCCGACGATCGTGACGCGCTTCATCCGCGGATGGCCTGGCCGATGACGCGCAGCTTTTCGGCGAGCTTCACGGCGTCGGCCCAGCGTAACGTGGCGGGAATGCGCGGGATCTCCCCATCGGGTCCGATCCAGGTACGCAGAATGACGCCGTCGGCGCCGGCCGCGATGGCGGCGCAGGCCACCGATTCCAGGTAGCGGGCGCGCTGCGCGATGGTCGGCACATCCACGACGATAGGCAGATGGGTGCGCTGTTTGGCCCGCGCGATCGCGGCGATCTCGAGCGTGCGGGCGCCGTTCGGGTATTCGCCGCCCGCTTCGAGCAGGACGATGCTGTTGTCGCCGCGGGCCAGCTCGCGCTCGGCGGCGCCGATCCAGGCGTTGGCGCCCCAGCTCGGGCCGCGTTCGACGAAGTGCACGGGAAAGCGTTTGTCGAGGGGCTGGGGGTGGACGGAAAGACAGACCAGCGCGCCGATACTGTCGACGGCGCGCGGTGAGCGCGTCACGGCGGCGTCGAAGGGTCGACCCGCCCGAACCTCGTAAGCCAGCTCTTTCGAGGGCGGAGGCGGGTCGCTGGCGCCGCCGAAGCTCGTGGCGCCGGTGGCGGCGGCGGCTGGGCCGACCGTTTCGATGGCGATCCAGGGTTTGTCACCGCCGATCGTGCCCCACGGGCCCTCCACCACGGTGGACTGCTGGCGAAAGCGCCGCGAGGCGAGCCGAAAGCGCTCGCTCACGCGCACCACCTGCGACACGCCGGGGAACTCGCTCACGACGGTGACGTCGTTTCCAGTGAGGTCACCCACCACGCCGAGGATCGTGGTGGAAGCGCCGCTCGAGCGATGCACGTCGAACCCGGCGTTCACCAAAAAAGAAATCACGCTCTCTACGGCCTGATCCGTCGCGTCCGGCTCCATCACTACGATCATCGCGGTTGCCGAACCGTATCAGAATCGGAGTCCTCGTGCCCCAGGAGCGTGATAGGTTTCGGGTTCTTACGGGCCAGACGGGCCGCAGCCTGCCATGCAATCACAGCCTGCTGGAGATCCTCTCGTCGGTACGACCGTGGCGGGACGGTACAAGGTCATCAAGCTCCTCGGGGAGGGCGGTATGGGCCAGGTGTACCTGGCTGAGCACTCGGCCATCGAGAAGCGCATCGCGCTCAAGGTGCTGCGCGCCGAATACGCCCACAAAGGCGACATCGTCACGCGCTTCCAACAGGAGGCGATCAGCGCCTCGCGCATCAAGCACCCCAACGTGCTCGACGTGTTCGACTTTGGCCAGCTCGAAAACGGCTGCTTTTACCTGGCGATGGAATATCTCGAAGGCAACGACTTGGCCGATGAGCTGCAGCGCGCGCGCGTGCTGACGCCGCCGCGCGCGTTGCCGATCGCGATGCAGATCTGCCGCGCGCTGTCCGCGGCCCACGCCAAGGGCGTCGTGCATCGCGACATGAAGCCCGAGAACGTGTTTCTGCAGCGCACCGGCGACGGCGAGGAGATTATCAAGATCGTCGACTTCGGCATTGCGCAGCTCAAGCCCTCCAACGAGGAAGCAGCCGTCGAGGCGAAGCACCGGAGGCTCACGCGGACGGGCATGATCTTCGGTACGCCCGAGTACATGGCGCCCGAGCAGGCCAGCGGCAAACACGCTGACCTGCGCTGCGACGTCTACGCCGTGGGCATCATCCTGTACGAGCTATTCACCGGCGCCGTGCCCTTCACGGGCGAGACTTTCCTCGGCGTGCTCACCAAACACCTGGGTGAAATGCCGCCCGCCATGCGCGGGGTCTACCCCGATCTCCAGATCTCGACGGAGCTCGAGGGGGTCGTGATGCGCACGCTGGCGAAGGACCCGAGCTATCGCTATCAGACCATGAACGAGCTGGCCGCCGCGCTTTCCGCGACGCCGGAGGGACAGTACGCGGGCCTGCGCGGTCCCTACAGCCAGCTGAGCGGCGAGCAGCGGCTGTCGACGACAGGTGGTGGCCAGCCCCAGAGCCCGACGGCGCAGCAGTTCGTGAGCGGTTCGGGCCAGGCGGCGACGGGCCCGAGTGATGCGGCGCGCGCCGCTGGGCAGATGCCGCGCCAGGACACCGAGGCAGCTCGCGCCGAGACCCAGCTGGGCGGTGAAGCGGCGACCCGGCCGCCCACCAAAACCGGCGGCTCGGGCACGGTGGTGTTGGCGCTGCTCGGCGTGCTGGTCGTAGGTGGCGGCGCGGGGGCGTTTTTCCTTCGCGGCTCGCAGGGCGCGGCCGTCGAGCCTTCGGCGCAGGCCAAATCACCAGACGCGCCGTCGCCGCAGGTCACTCCGGAGGTGCCGCCCTCGGCAGCCGTGACCGCCGCCGTGGCCCCGCCGTCCGCATCAGCGGCGGTGCCTGCGCTGCCCGCGCCGAGCGGGGTCATGCTCGAGGTCGCCACGGATCCGCCGGGCGCCACCCTGCTGAAGAATGGCTTTCAAGTCTGTGACGCGACGCCGTGCCAGGTCACGGCCGCCGTGAACGAGACGCTCGAGCTGTCAGGCGAGAAGGGCCCGCTGCGAGGCAAGGCCAAGGTCTTGGCGCAAAAAGACCAGCGCGTGCTGATCAAGCTGGCGGCGCCGGTCGCGGCACCTGCCAAGCCGCGGATGTGCGAGGTCGAAGGCCTGGACGGGCTCAAGATTCTGCGGCCCTGTCCGTGAGGCGCTACGACATCGGCGTGGTCGGTGCTGGCTTTGCTGCTCGAGCACAGCTGCCGCGTTTCGACGCCGAGCGCATGGCGTTCATGGGCGACGCGGCGCACGCGACGAGCCCGCAGCACGGGCAGGGCACCAACCTGGCGCTGGAGGACGCGCGGGTGCTGGCCGCTTGTGTTTCGGCTGCTCCGACCTGGCCCCGGCGCTGGCGCACTTCAGTCGCGAGCGACTCGCGCACACCCGCTGCGTGCAGCGGGCTTTCGGGGCGGGACGCTTCCGCGGGGGCCAATGCGCGCGCGTTTGGGCCGGATTTCCCGGTAGTTGTGTTAGCGTCGCGGCCCCGTCACAAGGAGCCCCGCTCATGCATCGCCGCTCACTCGTCAGCCTCATGCTCGCCACGTGTCTCGCCATTTCGGCTTCGGCTTGCAAGAAGAAGGACGAGGCAGGAGGCGGGGGCGGGAGCAAGCGCGAGGCGAGCGAGCTGGTGATAGGCCACTACGCGTCGATGACCGGCAACACGGCACACTTCGGTCAGGATACCGACAAGGCAGCGCGGCTTGCCGCCGAGCAGCTCAACGCCGCGGGCGGCCTGCTGGGCAAGAAGCTCAAGATCGTGACGCTGGACACGCGCGGCGACGGGGCCGAGGCGGCCAACGCCGTGACGCGCTTGATCGATGTCGAGCAGGCGACGGCCATCCTGGGCGAGGTGGCTTCGAGCCTTTCGCTGCAGGGCGGACCCATCGCGCAGCGCCGCAAAATACCGATGGTTTCGCCGTCCTCGACCAACCCCAAGGTGACGCAGGTAGGCGACTACGTCTTCCGCGTCTGCTTCATCGACCCTTTTCAGGGCAAAGTGATGGCGGTCTTCGCGCGCCAGACCTTGAAGCTCGACAAGGTCGCGATCCTGAAGGACGTGAAGAACGACTATTCGATCGGCCTGGCGGAAGCGTTTCAAAAGTCGTTCTTGGCTGCCGGTGGCACGATCGCGGCCGAGCAGTCGTACTCCGCGGGCGACACCGACTTCAGCGCGCAGCTCACGGCCATCAAGAGCTCGGGTGCGCAAGCGATCTGGGTGCCAGGCTACTACTCCGAGGTGGGAGCGATCGCGCGCACTGCGGCCCGGCTGGGCGTGAAGGTGCCGCTACTCGGCGGTGATGGCTGGGACGCGCCGGAGCTGTTCACCATCGGTGGTGACGCGCTGAACGGCTCTTACTTCTCGAATCATTTCGCGCCGGATCAGGCTTCGCCGCTGGCGCAGAAGTTCGTGGCCGACTTCAAGGCCAAGTACGGGCAGGAGCCGACGGGGCTCGGCGCGCTGGGCTACGACGGCGTGATGGTGATCGCCGACGCCATCAAGCGCGCCGGCAAGGCCGAGCCGGCCGCGATTCGCGACGCGCTGGCCGCGACCAAGGACCTCGAGACGGTCACCGGCAAGATCACCATGGACAAGGATCGCAACCCGGAAAAAAGCGTGGTCGTGCTCAAGATCGAAGGCGGCAAGGCGAAGTACGAAGCGCTAGTGAATCCATAGGAATCCCGGAGGGATTCCTATGG
>DATDEV010000389.1:0-2919 GCA_036522995.1 Polyangiaceae bacterium | reverse complement strand
CGGGTCGGCAAGAACACGGTATCGATCTCCGGCCTCAGATCGGCGTTGGCGTGGGCGATCTGCAGCTCGTATTCGAAGTCGGTGCCAGCGCGCAAACCGCGCACCACCACGCGCGCGCCGACCCGCTTGCCGTAGTCGACGAGCAGGCCCTCGAACGACTCCACCTTGACGTTGGCGTAGGGAGTGCAGATCTCTCCCATCAGCGACAGCCGCTGCTCGACGGGGAACAACGGCGCGCGCGTGCGGTTGATGCCGATGGCCACGATCACGTGTGGAAAGAGCTTGGATGCTCGCTCCACGAGGTCCAGGTGTCCGAAGGTGGGCGGGTCGAAGCTGCCGGCGTAAATCGCGAGCTGCGTCTCGCTCACGGCTTGGTCCCTGGCGCGGCCTTGGGCGCCGGCGCGGCTTTGGGCGCGGCCCCGGCCTTGCTACTCGCGGCGGGTGGCTTGGCGGCCCCTTTGGCGGCGGCGTCTTCCTTGTCGAGCTCCTCGTACATGCTGTCGTCGACGGGCTCGTCGGTGCCCCAGTCGATCGGCTTCTGGTTCAGCGCCTCGCGTGGGAGATCCTCCAGCCACATGGTGCGCCCGCCATCGACCAGCGTGACGCGGAAGCTGGCGAATAGCCCCGAGCCAACCAGCCCATCGAGCTCGATGCCCAGGCCCGCCTCGCGCTCCTTCACCGGCTCGTTGCCGACCAGACCGGGGACGCTCGGCACGTCGAACGCACCCAGCCGTAGCAGCGGCACGATGCCTTGGCGCAGCGAGCCCTGGTTGGGCACCGAGCGCAGGCTCGACTGCGGTACGCCGGCCTTTTGCCAGCCGCCGTCGTCTAGTGCGACCGGAAACGGAATCGAGGTGTCCACCAGCAGCGAGGCCGGCGTCTGCGCGGTGCTCGAGCCCACCGCACCGCGCAGCAGCATGCCGCCGCCGCGCACGTAGTTGAGCTTGACCGCGGTGGCCTCGGGCGGTGGCGGCGCCTCGAACTTGCGGACCACGAACTGCCCGCCCATGAAGTCGAAGGTCGGGTGCAGGTGCCGCAGCAAATTGACGCCCAACAGCACCCGGATCGGCGCGTTCACTTGGCGCGAGATGCCCGACAGGTCCTTGGCCAGCGCCGGTACGTCGCGCACCTCGATCTTGTCGCCGAAGCGCAGCGACACCCAGGTCGGCTCGGCGCCGCGACTGGCATCCAGCACGACCTCGGCAGTGCCGGTGGCGATCAGACCCAGCGCCGGCTCGCCCGAGATTTCGAGTGGCACGATCAGCGCGGCCGTGCCGACGCGAGGCATCTCCGTCACCGCAACCATGCCGCCGCTCATGGAGAACGGCTTGCGACCGGCGCCACGTCGCGAGAGCTTGGCGATATCGGCGGCCCAGGGATCGCGCACCTCGGGGTCGGCTACCAAGTGCTCGAGATCGTCGGCGGCCAGCTCGATCTCGCCCGAGTACCAGAGCGCCCGACCGCGGATGGAGTGCGCGTCGCTGCCTGCGATGTTCTCGAGCAGCTTGACCACCTTGGCGTATTCCAGCCGCGCCAGCGCGATGCGCGCCGCGAGCAGGCGGATTTCCGGGCGCTGCGCATCGGCGCGCAGCGCGCTGTCGATGGCCGTTTCTGCGTCGTCGATGTCGCCAGTGCGAAAGCTGACCTCGGCGCGCTCGTACCACTTCTTGGCGACTGGCGGCCACTCCGCTTCGCCGCCGGCAGGCGCGCAACCCGTGGCGAACGCCAAGATCAAGGAGAGGACAGAGGAGCCGAATCGCATCATGAATGTCAGGTTGGGGGCGTGGCGGCGGAGCCGTAGCGTGGTGGCGGCTCGTCGCGAGGGGAGTGGCCGCCGGACTCTGGCTCAGGATTCGGGGTGAGGCGACGAGATTGTTTCAAAACCGCAGCCAGGCCGGGGATTAGCCGGCAATTCGGGGGCGTTTTCCCCAAACGCCGCAGACCGCGCTAGATTGATCTTCCGTGGAGCCCACGGGCACCGAGGCCTCAGACACACCGCCGCAGCGTGACGTCCTGTGCTTGCCCGTGCTGCTGCTCAATCGGCATTTCGCGCCCGTCACCGTGGCTACGGCCAAGCGCGCATTCTGTTTGCTCTACGGCGGTGCAGCTCACGCGGTCGATCACGAAGGCGATACGCACGACTTTTCGCAGTGGCTGAATTTGCCGGTGCGTGACGCGGACGACGGACTGCCGATCATCGGTCGCGAAATCCGTGTGCCGCGCGTGCTGCACCTGCTGCGCTACGAGCGCACGCCGCGCGCGGTGGTGCGCCTCACGCGTAAGAACTTGATGCTGCGCGATCAGTTTCAATGCCAGTACTGCGGCAAGCGTCCGAGCCAGCGCGACCTCAACGTGGACCATGTGATGCCGCGCTCACGCGGCGGCCAAGACTCGTGGGAGAACCTGGTCGTCTCGTGCCGCTTCTGCAATCTGAAGAAGGGGCGGCGCACGCCGCCCGAGGCCGGCATGACACTGCTGCGTCCTCCACACCGCCCCCGCTGGTCCACCGCCACCCAAATCCTACTCGTCGCCCGCACCCCCTACGAAGAATGGGACCCCTTCCTCAAAGCCGGCTAACTCCGTAGCCCGACCGTAGCCCGCCATCCGGTTCGAGATCTTCACAGGGAGATCGGGAGATCGGGAGCCGTGCGAGATTATTCTTGGTCGATCCGCTCGAGGCCGCGAAGCAATGTGCAGTCGCCGCTCGGCGACGTGAGGCTCAAACCCCAAATTGCTCGCTCGAAGTCCTCCCGATCTCCCGATCTCCCTGTGAAAAAATCTGGGTCCCCAAAGAGCACGTACGACTCCGCGAGGAGACTTGTGAAGCGCCGCTTTAGGGTGTTTAGTCGTGGGTCATGAAGCGAGCGCTGGTCGTGGTGGTTCCGCTTTTGGTTTTGGCGTGTGGTGGAGAAGCCACAC
>DATDEV010000388.1:0-2325 GCA_036522995.1 Polyangiaceae bacterium | reverse complement strand
GCCGGCCAGAAGGCTGCCCGAAATCCCACCAGGTGGGCCAGGCCGTGGAGGACCAGGAACAGGGCTGCCGCTATGCGCATGCCCGGCCTACCTGCAGGCCGCATGCCGCTGGGCCTTTCCTCCGAGGTTTACTGGCTTGGCACGCCGGGAGCGCGCCTTTCCGAACGCAAAGCTTTCGCGCGTAGCGCGTGGGGCGCGCAACGCGCGAACGCTTTGCGCTCGGAAGAGCGCGCTCCCGGCGTGCCAAACCAGTAAACGTCGGAGGAAAAGCGAAGCGGCATGCGGCCTGCAGGTAGGGCGGGCATGCGGATAGCGGCAGCCCTGTTCCTGGTCCTCCACGGCCTGGCCCACCTGGTGGGATTTCGGGCAGCCTTCTGGCCGGCTCCCAGCCTACCGGTGCGCGGCAATCTGTTCGGCGGGCTGCTGGGCGTCGGCTACTTTGGTACGCGCGCCCTCGGCATCATCTGGCTGCTGCTCGCGCTCGGCTACGTGCTGTCGGCCGCGTTGTTGCTGGTACGTAGCCCGAGTTGGAGCAGCGTGACGCTGAGCGTGACCGGTGCCTCGGCCATCATGTGCTTGATGTTCTGGCCCGAGGCGCGCATTGGCCTGGTCATCGACATCGCGCTGTTTGCGGTCGCGCTGGCGGTGTCACGCAGCGGCGGCCCATACCTCGCCACGGCCTTCAGCCGCGAGCTGCAGCAAGCGGCCTTGCCGGCGCAACCCGGAGCTGCGGCAGCGGTCGACGAAGCCACGCTAGAGAAGCTGCCGCTGCCGGTGCGTCGCTACATGCGCTTCATGGGCGTCGTCGGTAAGCCCCGCGATTGGTCAGTGCGAGCGCGCTTCGCGGCACGCTTTCGACTCGATCGCGGCTCCTGGCTGAAGTGCGACGCATTGCAGTACGACACACGCCTGCAGGTTTCTCGCATCTTTTGCATGCAGTTGTCGCTCAAGGGTCTGCTGCCGGTGACAGTGCGCGATACGTACGTCCACGGCCGGGGCACGATGCTGGCAAAGGCCTTCGACACCTTCACGGTCGCCAAGGGCACGGGCCCCGAGATCGACGTGGGCGAGCTCGTGACGTACCTCAACGACGCCATCCTGATGGCGCCCTCGCTGTTGCTGGGGCCGGAGGTCAGCTGGCGCGAGGTGGACGCCGGTTGCTTCGACGTCACTCTGTGCGATGGCGCGCTCAGCGTCAGCGCGCGTGTCTGGCTCGACGAGCAAGGCGCGCCTCGCGACTTCAGCACGACGGATCGCTTCTTCGACACGCCGGATGGCAAGCGCGTACGCACCGAGTGGCGCACGCCGGTCAGCGGCTTTCAGGATGCCAACGGGCGCAAGCTTCCGCGTCATGCGCAAGCGGTGTGGCAGCTGCCGGACGGGCCGTTCGCTTATGCAGACTTCAGCGTGGACCCCACACAGGTTTCGTTCAACGTGCCGCCGAGCTGAAGCCTCAGCTCGTTCATCCAGGGAGAATGACGATGAGCTTGCCCCAATCCATGCCCAGCCTCTTCGGGCGCTTCACCGCCATCTTGAAGGACCACGAACACCTGGGGACGACCTTGCGAGAGTTGAAAGCGCTCTGCGGGGCGCTCGAGGCCGGGCAGCAGGAGCGCTTGCCAGAGCTGCAGCCCCAGCGCCTGCTCATGGCGCTCAAGGCGGGGCTCAGCCACCACTTCGGCGCGGAGGAGTCGGAAGCCTACTTCGGAACCGTGGTGACTGAAGATCCGGCGCTGGAGCCAGAAATCGCCGCGCTCAAGGCAGAGCACGCGGCGATGCTGGCAGCCGTCGAGTTGCTGCTGCGGCTCACCGAAGACCCCGGGCGCTGGCTACATCTGCTTGCGCCAACGCGCGCCCTCGTCCTGCAGCTCGAACGGCACGAGGGCGCCGAGTCCAAGCTGCTGCGCGACTTCTTCTTCAGCAAGACCTGACAGCTGCTGCTCAGCGCGGCTCGTTCACGAGCCCTTGCAGCAGGTCGAGCGCACCCATGATCTTGTCGAGGAAGGAGCTGGAATGTGGGATCAGCGTGAAGCGCGGATGCCGTGACCAGAGCGCGCGCAGCCGGCCGTCGAGCTCCACCGCCTGCGCCAGCGACTCGTTGCGGACCGGATTGCCCCCTTCGATCGAGAGCCCAGCCACCGCGGCGGTCTCGAAGAATACGACGGCGTCGTAGCGTAAGAGCTCGGTCTCGAGAGTAGTTCCGACGCTATGGAAGAACGCATCCTGCCCGTCGTACCAATAGGCTGCCCCGTCGACCGTACCGCGATCGCACAGCAGCACCCGCTCGGGGAAGAGCGCCGCCTGCACGTCCTCCAGGTTGCGTTG
>DATDEV010000387.1:0-6417 GCA_036522995.1 Polyangiaceae bacterium | reverse complement strand
ACCGCGGCGTCGAAATCTCCGAAGACATCGCGGACGGCTCACACAGCGTCATCCTCGATCAGGTCGAAGCCGGCGTCGCCGTGCGCATGGCCGTGCTCGCATTCGCTGCCAAGAGCTAGCCAAGCGTCGCTTCGGTCGCGGGCAATTGCCGGGCCGCGCTGGCACGCGGCCGCTCGGCGCCGCCAGGCGCGCTGGCCCGAACCTGGCTCGGCCATTTTCCGCGAGATCAACGTGCGCTCGCGCCTGGAGCTCGCGCTGCGCGTGCGCGAAGCGTGACTTACGCAGCGCTACGCGGTCAGATCGACCTGAGTGACTAGCGGCGCGTTCGAGCCGAGCATGCGTTCGGCAACGCTCGCGAAGCTCTTGGGCAGGTCGGTCACGAGCAGCTCGAGCTCGCTGCCCGCCAGCGTCGCCCCCGATGCCGGCGCGATCCTTTCGTCGTCGATCCAGGCCAGCACCGCGGCGGCGGTGGCTTCGGCGCTGTCGACGACTGGAATCGCTCGTCCCGACATCTGCTCGGCTTCTTCGGCGATGGTGTGCTTTAGCAGCGGGTAGTGCGTGCAGCCCAGCACGATCACGCTCACGTTGGCCGCCACCAGCGGCTCCAGGTAACGCCGCACCGCGAGCCGCGGCACCTCACCGGTAAGCCAGCCTTCCTCGACCAGCGGCACCAGCAGCGGCGCCGCCTGCGCCACCACCTCCACGCGGGTGGACAGCTGGCTCACCGCGCGCGGATACGCGCCCGAGGCGACGGTGCCGGCCGTACCCAGCACGCCCACGGGTCCGCCCCCGCCGTGCTTGGCGAGCGCGGCCAGGGCCGCCCGCGCGCCGGGCTCGATCACGCCCAGCACCGGCAGATCCAGCTCGGCCCGTAGGATGTCGACTGCCACCGCGCTCACGGTGTTGCAAGCGACGATCAGCGCCTTCACGCCGCGCTCGGTGAGCAGCCTGGCGCAACCGCGTGCGTAGCGCACGACGGTTTCGGCCGAGCGCGTGCCGTACGGAACCCGCGCCGTATCGCCCAGGTAGACGATGCGCTCGCTCGGCAGCGCGCGGCGCAACGCCGCGGCCACCGTGAGACCTCCGAGACCGGAGTCGAAAACACCCAGCGGCGCGTCGCCCGACCGCCGCGAGCCTGCCGTCACACGTCCTCGATGCGAATCAGCCGCGCCTTGTTCTTCAAGATGTTGGCGGCCTCGATCGAGGCGATGGCGCGGCGCACGGCGCCTTCCTTGGTCTGATGCGTCAGGATGCAGACCGGCACGGCGACGTCCTCGCTGCCGCGACCTTCTTGCACCATCTGCTCGATGCTGACGCCTTCCGAGCCCAGCGCCGACGCAATGCGCCCGAGCACGCCAGGGTGATCGCCCACGTCGAAGCGCAGGTAGTAGCGCGTCTCGATCTCGTCGGGCGACATGACCGGCCGCGACTTGATCTGGATGCCGCGCGTCGCTAGCCCCGATTCGCCGTGAATGCGCGACGAAGCCACATCGACGATATCGGCGACCACGCTGACCGCGGTCGGCATGTCCCCGGCGCCGCGACCCACGAGCAAACACGGCCCGAGCGCGCGCCCCATCAGGAACACGCCGTTGAGCACGCCGTCGACGTTGGCGAGCACGCTGTTTTTGGGCACCAGAGCCGGGTGGGCACGCAGCTCCACCTTGTCGCCGCGGTCGTAGCCGATGCACAGGTGCTTGAGCGTGAAGCCGAAGCGATCCGCGAAACGGAAATCGATATCCTCGACACCGCGAATGCCCTCGATCAGAAATTCGTCGGTGCCGATGCTGCTGTCGAACGCCAGCATGGCGACGACCGACAGCTTCTGAGCGGCGTCGTGACCCTCCACGTCGAGGGTCGGATCCGCCTCGGCGTAGCCCAGCTCTTGCGCTTCCTTCAGAGCGGCAGCGAAGGTCAGCCCTGCCTGCCGCATGCGCGTCAGGATGTAGTTGCAGGTGCCGTTCAGAATTGCGTGAACGCTGAACACCGTATCGCTGGCGAGCGCCTCGCGCAGCGTGCGGATGATCGGGATACCGCCGCCGACGGAGGCTTCGAACGCCAGATCGACGCGATTGTCGATGGCCGCTCGCACCAGCTCCGGGCCGTGCTTGGAGATCAAATACTTGTTGGCCGTGACGACCGAGCGCCCCGACTTGAGCGCGCGATCGAGGTAGGCGCGCGCCGGATTCTCGCCGCCCATCACCTCCACCACCAGGTCCACGTCCTTGTCGCTGAAGATGCGCTCGGCGTCGTTGGTCAGCCACTCGCGCTTGCACTCCTTGCCGCGCTCCTTGGCCAGGTCGCGGACCAGCACATGCTTGACCTGCAGCTCGGCGCCGACGCGCGACGCCAAGAACTCACGATTGTCCTCCAGCAAGCGCAGCACGCCGCCACCCACCGTCCCGCAACCGAGCAGGGCGATTCTTACCGGAGACTTTTGGGACTCACTCAAGGGCAACCTCCGAAACGCAAGGCATCAGCGTTTTTCGCGAGATTCTGCCTTACGTCAAGCGCAAACGGGCAGCGGCAGGCGATCCGGTCGAGGAGCGGTCGCAGGGGCTGCTGCTCAGCCGGCCGTCGGCTCGGACGGCGCTGGGGCTGGAACGTCCGCCGAGACCTCGCGCAGCGGCCCCAGAAACGACTCCAGCCACACGCCGCGCGGGCGAATGCGCGCCCAAACGCTGCGCCGCGGCGCGTTCGACATTTCGCCTTCCCAGCTGCGAATCCGCGGCCGTCCCGCGTTGGCGGCGAGCTCGGTCGGCATGCCCGACAGCGGATCGGTCGCGACGATGAAGAACGAATGGTAGTGCAGCTTCTCGTCCTCTCGCGGTCCCAAGATCGCCACGATATCGCCGCGGCGATAGTGCTCGCGCTGGCCGTAGATCGACGCAAAGAACTGCGCGCGATTGCGCAGCGGCACGCGCTCTTCCGGCGCGGGCTGAAACACGTCGAACTCGGCGCTGCGCTCGCGCGCGAACTCGACGAAGCTCTCCACGCTGCGTCGATTCGCCAGCGCCGGGTCGTCGAAACGCAGCCTGCCCGCCACGCGCTCACGCGCCTGCCCCTGCACCTGCCACCAATTGCCGCTGGCGCGCTCGAAGGTGTCGAGCACGAAGTCGATGCATACCTGAGGCGGGCGCGGGCGCCCCGAGCGGTCGAACACGGCGTAGCGATCGCCGTTGAACTCGAAGCTGCTGCGGCCATTCAGGTAAGCCATGCGCCACTCCGGCCGCAGCTTTCCGTCTTGCTGGCCGTCTTCGGTCTTGGGCTCGTCGAAGGGCAGCGCCTCGTCGACTTGCTCGCGAATCACCTCGAGCAGACGCGTCTGGAGGACGTGCTCGCGCAGCGCCAGAGCTCGGCGCGCCTGCACCTCGGCGCGCTGGTCGCCGAGCGCCTCGCAACCGAGCGTTAGCCCGCCGTGGCCGACGTGCAGCAGCGCCGGCACGCGCAGCGCGCCGTAGACCAGCTCCACCACCAGGCGCTCGGCACTCGCATGCAGCATCCTCAGCTCGTCGAAGCCCAAAGTTTGGGCCAGTGGCTGCAAGTCGAGGTGGAGCGGCTCTCCCCAGTTGCCTCCCGCCGCCGCGACCCGGTCGAACAGCAAGAGCCGGGCCCGCCGGCCGCGCTCGGGGCCGGAGCTGTACTCGTAGTCGCCGTCGTCCAGCCGCCTGGCGCTCAGCTCCTGGCCGCCACGCATCAAACGCAGCTCGGCATCACGAAACAGCAGCGACAAGGTGAGCGTGCCGTACAGCCGCGCCAGCTCGGGATTGTCGGTGTACAGGTAGCCGTCGCGCAGAAACACGGCGCGCGCCAGCGCCGGCTCCGAGCGCACCTTGCCCACGACGCGATCGAACACCTCGTAACCCGGCAGGGTTTCGAGCTCGCGGCGCAGCGCCACGGCGAGCGCTGGCTGTTCGGCAGCCGCTGGCTCGGAAAGGAACAGCACCGGCGCCGCCTTGGTACGCCCCAAAAGTTGCGCCCGGAGCTCGGGCCGAGCAGTGGCCGGCAGGGCCAGTGCCGGGCGCCTCAGCAGCGCAGCCCGTTCCTCCAGGCATTGCCGGTCGGCCGAAAGCGCGGCCCGCTCGGCCCTCGCAAGAGCGGACTCGGTCGCGTCTGGCCCCCCAGCGCTGCGCCCGCCCGGGGGCGCGCTCGCACCACCGCCCGGTGTGCGCGGCAGCGCCAAAAGCCCGCCCAATGCGGCCCCGGCCAGCACCGCGAGCGCACGCCAGCGCGCCGCGCGTAAGACGCGAGCTTTCACCCTCGAAATCTGTAACATACTCCGCCTTAGAAAACGCCTCCCCCCGCCATGCCGATTCCTCATAACTCCCGCCCCCGTCCCGAACCCCGCCTGACCACGTGTGCCGCTCTGCTGAAAAGGCGCACAACCGAAGCTCAGCTTCAGACGCTGTGCATCGACATCGGCGGCACCGGCATCAAGTTGATCGTGCTCGATGCAGCCGGAAATCCCATCAACCAGCGCGCCCGCGAGCTCACGCCCAAGCCAGCCACCCCCGAGGCGGTGCTGGCCGTGATCGCGGCCATGCTCGACAAGCAGCCCAAGTTTCAGCGCATTTCGGTGGGTTTTCCAGGCATCGTCAAGCACGGCGTCACGCTCAGCGCGGCCAACGTGGACGACAGCTGGATTGGCTACAACTTGCAGGCCGCCATCGAGAAGCTGGCGGGCGTGCCGGCGCGCGTGCTCAACGACGCCGACCTGCAAGGCTACGGCGTGATCGAAGGCGTCGGGATCGAGATGGTGCTCACGCTCGGAACGGGCGTCGGCTCGGCGCTGTTTCTCGATGGCCGCCTGATGCCCAACCTGGAGCTGGGCCACCATCCCTTCCAGAAAGACAAGACCTACGAGGAGCGCCTGAGCGACGCCGAGCTGAAGGAGCACGGCAAGCAAAAGTGGAGCAAGCGCGCCGTCGAGATGGTCGACGTGCTGAGCCGCATCTTCAACTATGACCGGCTGCACATCGGCGGCGGCAACGCCGAGCACATCAAACAGGAGCTGCCCGCCAACGTGTCGTTCTTCGACAACGTTGACGGCATGACCGGCGGCATCCGGCTTTGGGACAACGAAGACTGACCCGCGCGGGCCCGCTCAGCGCGGCGGGCGCGGCGGGTCTTCGTCGCTCTGGATGCACGAGCTCAAGTCGAAAAGCATGAACGCCACGGCCTTCTCCTGCGCGCTGAGCTCCGTGCTCATGTCCATGCCCGTGCACAGGCCCGGAAAGCCTGGCGGCTGGGGCCGGCTCTCGACCGAATTGGAGACGTGCAGGCCGGTGAACACCGCCCGTCCACACGCCTGCTCCTCGGTCGCCCCGAGCGGAGCGTTGAACGACATGTACTCGACGACCTTCTCCTGCGAGGCGGGGTTGTCGAGCGTGATCCAGTCGCGCGCGAGCAGCGGGTCGACAGCCTGGATTTCGTCGCGCGGACCGATCACGGTCAGCTCGCCTTGCGTCATCGACGCGCCGACGTTGACCAGCCATTTGGCCAGCGCCTCCCCTTTGGGGAAGGTCTGGTTGATGGTCGCCGTCATCGGCTCGTCTGCCTCGGCTAGGCCGTTCCGGTGCCGCCAAGTGCCGGTGGTCGGTACCGGAGCTGGGCCTTGTGAGAACCACACGTGGGCAAAATGCGAAGCGAACACGCGCCCGCCTGCATTGAGGTAGTCGTACATGGCCTGCCGGGCAGCCGTCGGCTTCTCGTCCACCATCTCCGCGCCCTCACACGCGAGTACGACGATGTCGTACTTCTTGAGCGTATCGACGCTGTCCCAAAGCGTCGTCGAGTGCGGCAGCTCCACACCGTCGTTCAGAGTCGGCGCGAACGCCTTGATCGAGATATCGCCAGTGCTTTGATTGCCTTGGCCGCCTTGGCGGGTCTCGTTGTCGGTCGCCGTGTAAAGGTGAATGCGACCCTCGCCGGCGTTGGTCGTGAACTCCGCATCATCGATGCCCAGCTTGCGCGGCAGGCACTCCATGGCGTCCGCACCACCGGCCGCGATCGCGATCCGCGGCAGGTCACCCTCCGACTTGGTCTTCGGCAAGCGCGTGAGCTGCGGATCGGTGAGAGGAGTGTCGACGCAACCGGTCACGTTGGGGACGGTGATCTGCCGGCGCCACTTACCCACTTGCATCACCAGCGGGATGTCGGCTCCGGCCGGCGCGTTCTCGAGCTTGAAGGAGCCGGACTCATCGGTGATCGCCGCGGTTACGGGGTTGGTGATGCTCGCCCCGCAGCGATCGCAGCTCACTCCCTCCGTGAACGGTAGGACTGGGTCGTTGGGCACGTAGACCACCACGTTGTACAGCGGCAGCGTGCCGTTCGGCGCGAACACCTTGCCGCTGATGCTGGTCGTGGTCCCCGCCGCGCACACCGGGACGGCGCACTCGAGCCCCTGGCACGGACCAT
>DATDEV010000386.1:0-4788 GCA_036522995.1 Polyangiaceae bacterium | reverse complement strand
GAAAGCGCGCCCGGCCGCCACGATTCGGAACATTGCCGGCGGGCGCGTCACAGCGCGGCCCATTTCAGCCTCGGAACGCGGGGGCCAATCGGTCGCGCGCTGTACTGCCCTCTTGAAATGATTCAGTGCGGGCCTATTCGGCATCGAGCGCGAAAGCGGGATCACCACGCACGAGCCAGGGCAGCGCCCGCGACAGCGCGCGCTCGACGTCACCCCCAGGGGTGTGCCCGGCGCCGCTGGCGTATTCGAGCCTCGCCTCCACGCCGCCCTGCTCGAGCCAGCGCACCGATTGTTTCGCAGTCGTTTCACACTGCTTGGTGCCGCAGGCGAGCAGCACCCGCTTGCCGCCGCTCTTCTTGAATGACTTGGCGCGTGCCACGCTCCAGAGCTCGAAACCCTCGGTGAGCACCAGATAGGGAAAGCGCGCGCCGTGCGCCGGCAGCATCACGCTGCCCATGCTCGCGCCCTGCGAGAACCCGGTATACACGCCCGAGCCGGCGAGCAGCCGCGGCTCGGCAGCCCGGGCAGCGCGCTCGGCCGCCTTCAGCTCGGCTTCGAGCGCTCGATGGTCGGGGTAGTAATAGCCACCTCCGCCCATCGATTTACCGCGCAGGCAGAGCACGAACGAGCGCTCGCGAGTCAGCTGACGCCACTGCTGGCATGCCCATTCGGGGGTGCCGCCGGCGCCGTGCGTCGCGACGACCAGCGGGCGCGCTTGCGACCCTGCCGGCGAAAACAGCACGGCCGGGAGAAAACCGGGCACTTCGAGGGCGCGCTGCTTGGCAGCGCCAGCGACCTGCGCGCTTCCTCTACCGTCAGATGCAGCTACGGAGGGCACGGCTGGGGTGACTCCGCGCGCCTGCGGAGCGCACGTGATGGAGCCGAGCACGCCGAGCAGCGTGAGCGCGAGTGAAAGGCGGACGAGCGCAGGCGCGCGTTTTCCGCTAAGCTCACGCTCGGTGTTGGTAGCGTGGAGGTCAGGTCGATGAGCCGTGGCTATCGTCGTCGTTCGAGCTGGGGGTCCCATCGGATATTTGCGGGCTTTGTCGGCGCGTGGCTGCTCGCCATAGCCTGCGGCTCGAACCCGGAGATCGCAACCAAGCCCAAGATCATCGACGGCGGCGCAGAGCTCGGCGAGCCGTGCACGAGCGCCACAGACTGCTCCTCTTCGTTCTGCTCGGCGGCGGGCTTCTGCGCCGAACCCTGCACGGTCGCGCTCGACGAGCAATGCGGGGACGAAGTTTGCCTGCCCAGCGGCAATTGTTCGGTGGGCCTGGGGCAGCGCTGCAAGTCCGACAGCGCTTGCAGCAGCGGGCTGGTCTGCTCCAGCTTTCGTCATTGCGCCGTGCCCTGCGAGCCCGGCAAGCAAGGCGTCTGCAAGGACGGCGCGATCTGCCGCCCCGAGGGCAATTGCCCCAATGACGGCGATGTCGAGCTGGGAGGCCTCGGGGGCGCCTCGGGCGGCGGCACGCCACAGCCCGCAGGTGGCGAAGGCGGCGGGCCGGGCTGCATCGACGTCAAGGTCGACTTCGTTCCGCAAATCCCGAGCGTGCTGCTGCTCATCGACCGCTCGGGCTCGATGAACGCCGACGGCAATTTCGACGATGCAGTCGCAGACGCCGTGCTGGGCGGCACCTACACCCTCGGTGATTGCCCGAAAGACAACGACTGGCGCTGGAACGTCGTGCGCGACGTGCTGCTGAACGCCAGCAAGGGCGTCGTAAAACCACTGGAGGATCGCGTGCGCTTCGGCATGTCCCTCTATTCGTCCAGAAATGGACGCTACATGAGGCGCACCAGGCCCGGCGATCCGTTCGAGCTCGATCCGACCAAGATGTGTCCGGAGCTGATCGACGTACCGATCGCGCTCGGCAACCACCAGGCGATGCTGGACGAGTTCGTGTGCAGCGACATCGCCGAAGACACGCCGACGGGTGAGTCGCTGCTCGCGGCGGCCGCAACCTTGAAGGCGTTCGACCAACCCGGCCCCAAGCTGCTCGTGCTCGCCACCGACGGCGAGCCGGACAACTGCGAGTGCCCCAACTTCGGCAGCACGGTCCCGGAGAAATGCCGCGCGCCAGGCGTGCCCGCGATGATCCAAGCGGAGGTGGTTCAAGTCGCGGAACAGATCCACGCCGATGACATCACGCTGCACGTGATCAACGTCAGCACGCCCTCGGAGGCGAGCCTGCAGCAGCACCTGGCAGACGTAGCGGCCGCCGGCGGCGGTATGGTGTACCCGGGCTTCAGCCCCGGCGCGCTAAGCCAGGCCTTCGAGGAGATCATCGACGGCGTGCGCTCGTGCAAGATTGACCTCGACGGCGAAATCCAGGCCGGCAAGGAGTCGACAGGCGTGGTCACGCTCGACGGCGCCCAGCTCGTGCTGGACGACGCCGACGGCTGGCAGGTGAACTCACCGACGCAGCTCGAGCTGCTCGGCAGCGCCTGCGAGACCATCAAGCGCGGCGATCACGATCTCGACATCCACTTCCCGTGCGAGTCGTTCCAGCCGCGCCCCGTGCCACGCTGAAAGGGTCCGCGGCCTGCTCAGGGCAGGCTGGACCACCAGCCCCAGAACCGCGTGGCTCGAAGCGAGACCTCAGGCGCCGCGCAGCTCGGCGAGCGGACCCGTCGACCACTTGGGATCGCCGAAGGTCTCGCCGGGGACGCCCATCGCGTTTTGCACGGTGACCCACAAGTCCGCCAAGCTGCGGTTGACCGGGTCCTTGAGCACGTTCTTGTCGCCCGGGTTACCCTTGAAGGGGTACCAGATGCGCTGATTGGTCTTGATGCCGAGCGATTGGCCGCCGGCAACGATGTGCACGAAGTCGCCCGTCTCGTGCCCCTGGGCAATCTCGGTGATCCAGACGACCACCGTCTTGTCCAACATGCCGACCTTTTTCAGGCTCTCGAGCGTGTACGCGAAGCGCTCGGCGTACCACACGTCGATCTTCTTCCAGCTCTCGATGTCGGTCGAGTGACTCACGCTGTGGTGGTTCGGCGACCCCATGTCGTTGGCGGGGTCGAGGCCTTCCGACGCGCCCTGCCACAGGATGCTGGCGACGCGATTGGTGCCGCAGGCGAAGCCCGCGCTGATCAGGTCGACCATCAGCTCCCCGTTCTGTCGCAGGTTCTCGGCCAGGCCAGCGGGCGAGTTGTCATCGCGTTGCTCCGGCGTGACCGGGAGGGCCGCGATGCGCGCCTTCACCGCGTCCGGCATGCACACGCCGCCGCCAGCCGTGCTGCCGCTGCCGGTCACCTTGTTTTCGACATCGCGCAGCGAGTCGAGGTACAGGTCCAGGTGCGCCTTGTCCTGGCTGTTGATGCGGCCGCGGAAGGTCTGGATGTCGGCGTTGACCGCGTCGAGGATGCTCTTGTTGCGCGCGCGCGCGCGCTCGATGGCCGGATCGGGTGCACCGCCCGGGCCTGCCATGACTCCGCCGGCGAACAGGCTCGAGAACACCGCCGTCGGGTCAGTGAGAAACGGCTCGGCCACCTCGGACTCGCGCCAGCTGAGCGCGTTACGCCAGTGACCCTCGGCACGGGCAGGTTCGGGCGTCACATAGATCGGCCGTTGCCCGATGGCGTTGCCGATCACGTGATCGACCGACGGCCCATACGCCTTGGCCTTGTCGGGCCCCTCGAAGCAGGTGGTGATGCGGCAGATGTCGTCGTGACTGTTGATTTCGGTGGGCGTCTTGAGCGCCAGGCCGCGAATCACGGCCAGGTCGGCCTTGTACGCCTCCAGCGGTGCCAGCGACTTCTTCAGCGTGAAGGCTGCGCCAGCGCCCTCCGCGTCGAACTCGTCCTTGATGTGACCGTTGGGCGTGAAGAAAATCAGCAGGTTTCCGTTGGAAGCCTCTTGCGCCATGCTGCTGCGGTGCTTCACGAACGGCGCGAGCAGCATGGCTCCGGCACCGAGCCCGCGGAGCAGGTTACGACGCGAGTAGACGTGGTGGCGCTTGTTGGTCATGAGGTCCGTCAGTTGTGGACGCGATGGGTGCCGGCTTGGAGGTCGCTCAGCACGACGGCGAGCTTCTGAACGGGGGGATTGGCTTGAGTGTCGCTGGCCGCGCGGATCACGCAGGCGTCGACGCTGGCGTTGAGGTGGCGACCGAGCGAGAACTCGGCGAACTGCCGAGAGAAGCAGTACTCGCCGATCTTGCTGGTGCCGATGTGCTGGCCGATCTCGACCGCGCTTTCATACGGGCCGCTCGCGTCGCCGGCGTCCTTGAGCTCGCCGCTCGTCACGATCGGCTTGCCGTTCGCGTAGGTCGTCTGGTAGCGGCCGACGTTGTCGAACTCCTCGAAGGCCAGACCGATCGGCTGGAAGGTGTTGTGGCAGGCAGCGCAGGCCGGCTTGGTTCTCTGGAACTCGGCGAAGCTCTCGACCGGCGTCGCGTCGGCACCCAGCGGCGCCAGGTCAGACGGGTTGGGCATCAGGTCGGCGGGAGGCGGCGGCGGGCTCTGGCACAGCAGCCGGCGACGCACCGTCAAGCCGCGATGGATCACCTTGTGGGGGACGCTGGCGTCGTCCGGGCTGAACAGGAAGCCGGCTTGCGTGATGAAGCCGCTGCGCTGGCCGGCCGGCAGCGTCTGCGCGCCCATGCCGTTCGGCGTCAGGGTGCCGTAGATGGAGGACAGGCTCGCGTCGCCGTAGGTGTAGGGGGCTGTGAGCAGGTCGGCGAAGCTGCCCTTCTGCTGCCAGACGATCTTCTCGAAGTGCTGGCTGGTCTCGCGTTCGATCGCGCTGACCAGGCCCGCATCGAGGCTGCCCGCCTTGCGCAG
>DATDEV010000385.1:0-8865 GCA_036522995.1 Polyangiaceae bacterium | reverse complement strand
GCGGGCGGTGGCGGGGGCGCCGCTACGGCCGCGGCTCGGGCCGCGCTGGTTGGGGCGATTGCCGGATGCGTCGGGGCGGTCGGTGCGCGGGCGATCGGCGCTGCCGCTGGCGCTGGTGCTGGTGGTGCCGCTACGGCCGCGGTCGCTGCTGCTACGGCCGCTGGCGCTGCCGCTACGGCCGCGGTCGCTAGCGCCGCGTTGATTGGCTGCGCCGCCACGGCTGTCACGGCTGTCAGGACGTCGGGCGGTGCCCTTCGCCCCCGGACCGCCGTGCGAAGTGCCCAGGCGCTGCATGCGGCGCGGCAGCTCCGGCGCGTCCTTCAGTTGCTTGAGCAGCGCTTCGGGCGGGATGCGGCGGCCGTAGGTTTGACGGCGCAGGATGGCCACGTCCTCGACGGTGACGAGCAGTCGATCTCCCAGCGCAATCGTATCGCCGGAGCGCGAGCCGACGACCGAGAGCTCGTCCTCTGCCAGCTGGTAATTGTCGGGGCCCATGGCTTCGTAGCGGATGAGCACGTCCACGAAGGGCGAGTCCAGGCTGACGAAAGCGCCGCTGCCGACCAGCGCGCTCACGGTGCCCTCGAACGTCTCACCGATGTGCTCGCGCATCAGCAGACAGCGGTACAGGTCGACGACCTCACGCTCGATATCCATGACCGCGCGCTCGCGCGCCGACGACAGCGTGGCCGACAGCTGCAGCGCATCGCGCGCCGCGGGGCTGCTGTCCGGCTTCTGACCGCGCAAGATGGCCTTGACGGCGCGGTGCACCTGCACGTCCGGGTAGCGCCGGATGGGCGAGGTGAAGTGCACGTAATTCTTCGACGCCAGGCCGAAATGGCCGATGTTGGTGGTATCGTAGGCTGCCTGCTTCAGTGAGCGCAGCAGCAGCATCTCGAGCACCTGCTTGCGCTCGTGCTTCTGGGCCCGTGCCAGAAAGCGCGCGACCCCGAGCGGCTCCTTCATCGCCTCGGGATCGAACTCGACGCCGAGCCTACCGGCGACCTCGCCCAGGCGCTCGAGCTTGGCCTCGTCGGGTTGGCCGTGGATGCGATACACGGTCGGCGCCTTGTGCTTGCCGAGCCACAGCGCGACCGCTTCGTTGGCCAAGAGCATGAGCTCTTCGATCATCGAGTAGGCGCGTTTTACGCCTGGATCCTGCGCGCGGCGCACCACGTCGGTCGGCGCGCCGGTCTGGGGATCGACGATCACCCGCGCTTCTGGCAAGTCCATGTCGAGCGCGCCGCGCCCCATGCGAGCCTTGCGCAGTTTGCGCGTCAGCTCGTCCATCACCTTCAGCTCCTTCTTGAAGCCTTCGGCGGCGGCGCTCTTGGGCGGCGCCTCGCTGAAGCCCAGCGTGCGCGCCACTCCGCCGTAGGTGAGCATGGCCGCCGAGCGCATCACACCTTCGACGATCTCGTAGTCCTCGAGCACGCCGTCGTGATCGAGATCGGCGATCACGCACAAGCAAAGCCGCTCGCGTTCCGGCAAGAGCGAGCACAGGTCGGCGGCCAGCGCTGCGGGCAGCATCGGGATCGCGCGGGTTGGCAGGTAGACGGTGCAGCCTCGCGACAGCGCCTCTTCGTCCAGCTCGGTGCCGGGTTGGACGAACTCGCTCACGTCCGCGATCGCAATCCAGGCGCGGTAGCCTTCGCCGTGACGCTCGACCCAGACCGCGTCGTCGTGATCACGAGCGTCTTCGGGGTCTATGGTCGGCAGCGGAATTGCCCGCAAATCCGTACGGTTCTGATGGGAACCCGTGGTCAGCTGCTGCGCGAAGATCTCGGCCTCACGTAGCGCCCCGTCGGAGTGCGATTCGCGCACGTCCTCGCGCACCAGAATCTTCGTGATCTCGACGTTCGGCTCGCCAGGCGGACCGAGCACGCTGACCAGCTCGCCCTCGGGGTTCTCGTCCTGAAAGTCGGGAAAGCGGGTGATGGACACCACGGCGGCGTCGCCGTCCTTGCCCTGCTTGCCCGGATCGCTGAGCACGATCGGACCGCGCAGACGCGAGTCGTCCGGCTCGAGCCAGGCGCTCTTGCCGCGGCGGCGCAAGACGCCGGCCACGCGCGGGCTGCGCCGCTTCACCACCTGCTCGATGCGCCCTTCGAGACCACGGTCACTCTGCGCCACCACGCTGACGAGCACGCGGTCGCCATGCAGGGCCCCGCCGATCGCGTCGGGCGGGACGTAAACGTCGTCTTGACCTGCGCCACCTGCCACGAACCCGAACCCGCGAGGATTCATGTTCAGCAGCCCCTCGAAGCCTCGGCTGGGCCGAGAAGGGCGGGATTTTTCGGGATTTCTGCGGGCCATAGCGGGCGGGTTCATAGCTCGCCCCCGCAGAGGCGTCGCGCCCAAACGGTGAAAATCGCGCGCCCGGCAGAATATCGGGGTTTTTGTACGGGACCGTGCTGGCGAGGGCCGGGGGCAGGGCTATACTGGCGTCTTAGGGAGGTGCTTGCTTGGGCGGAAAATCGAACGAAGATCGGGAGGCTGAGCGCGCGGCAATTCTGAAACGCCGATCTCGGTTGGCGGTGTACGCGGTGGCAGCGGGTCTGGGCGCCAGCACGGCGTGTCGCCAGTGCCTGTCCCCGGCGCCACCGGCGGAGAAGAGCGGCGGTTCGAGCCCGGAAGCTGGGGGTTCGACCGGCGACGGAGCTCCTGGCGAGGGACCCGCGGGTGCTGGTGGCGCCAGCGAAGGCGGTGCTGGCGGTGAAGGCGGGAGCGCCGGAGGAATGTGACCGGGCTCGACCTCGAGCGGCGCCCGCACGTGAGCGCATTGGCAGTGGAGCTCACCGCGCTCTGCAACCAGAAGTGCGGCTATTGTTACAACGGCTGGCGGGAGGACGCGGGCAAGAGCATCGGCTCGGCGGATGGACAGAAGCTGCTCGCCCGACTAGCGCGGCTATTCGCGGCCTGGAAGGTCGACCACGTTACGCTCACTGGCGGCGAGCCGCTGCTCCATCCGCAGTTTTTCGAGGTGCTCCAGCTGTGTCGTGCGCGGAGCGTCGGGGTGCAGATCATCTCCAACGGCGGGCTGGTGACCGCCGAGCTGGCGCGCTCGCTCGCGCCTCATGCTCTGCGCTTCATCCAGATCACGCTCAACGGGCCGGACGCGGCGCTGCACGAGGAGCTGGTCGGCCCCGGGCATTTCGACAAAACCATCCGCGGTATCCACTGCTTGCGGCGGGCGAGCGTGCCGGTCGTCGGCTGCGTGGTCGTGACGGGCAAGAACGCGCGGCGCGTGGGCGAAGTCCTCGAGTTGTGGCGTTCGCTCGGCGTCGAGCACGTCGCCTTCAGTCGCTTCAGCCCTGCCGGCTATGCGACGGCGCAGGTGGCGGAGCTGCTGCCCGGTCGGCAAGACTTGCTCGAAGCGCTAGCGCAGGCACACCGCTTCGCCGAGCAAGGCATGCGCGTCAGCTCGACGATGCCCATTCCGCCATGCGTCGTGGAGCTGCAGAATTTCCCGAAGATTGGCTTCGGTTTCTGCGCCGTTGGCACGGACACGCAAGAGCTGGCGCTCTCGCCCGAGGGTCAGTTACGGCATTGCACGCTGCATCGCGGCGCCTTGTTCGGGGGTCGCGACGTGCTGGACGACACGCTAGACCTGGCGGCAGTGCCGCGGAGCGACGAGCTGCTCGGCTACCGCAAACAGGTGCCCGAGATGTGCCGTGGCTGCGAGTACGAGCAGACGTGTGGCGGGGGCTGCGGGGCCTCGTCCGAGTGGGTACTGGGCCATGCGCGGCGCTTTCCTGATCCGCTGATTCAGCAGTACCTGGATGACGATTTCGCCGAGCAGCTGGCGGAGGCGCGCCAAGTGCCGCGCCGGCTGGCGCTTTATCCGGCCTGAGCGCGGGCAGTTCCGTCCGGGCGCGTTGTCTCCAGCCAGCTGGTGTGCTCGCTGCGCTTGCCTGCCGCGTGCGCGGCGAGCGTCAGCTGCTCGATCGCCAGGGCTTCGACTTCTCGTTCCTTCAGCTCGCCCTGGCTCGCGGCCAGCAGCGCCACGGTCGCCTCGTGCGCCGCTTGCCAGGCCACGTGCTCGACCGAAGGCGCGACCTCCGCGCTCGGATGGCCCACCCAGATCTCGCGACCCCAAACGCGGCCGCACCGATCCAGCGCCCGCACACAGCCGACGCTCGAGCCAGCCAGGCCAGGGGCCAAAGGCGTGAGCGCGTCGAGCTCGGCCGCTAGCGTCAGCGGCGGCGCCGGCGGCGGGGGCAGGCGCAGAAAGTACGGCAGCTCCAGCGTGAGGGCGCAGAACGCCAGCTCCGCGCGTTTACCGAGGCGCTGCAGGAAGAAAAGGGCGGAGGCAGACGCAACTTCGTCCGGCGCCAGCTCGGAAAGCGAGCGTGAGCCCACTGCCGCCAAAGCGTCGGTGTCCTCGAACAGGCGTGCCAGAAGCTGGATGCTGGCCAGTGCAGCGTGTGTCGGGAAGGCGCTGGCCAGTTGCGCGGCGTCGTCGGCCAGCGTGCGCGACGCCGGATCCCCCAGCTGCCGCCGCGCCCAGTCGACATAGCGTGGGCTGTGCACCGACGCAGGCAGGGCCCGCGTGCCCTCGACATGCGCGAAGACATGGAAAAACAGCTCCGCGTGCCCGAGCCGGGTCTGCTCCAGCAGCTTCGCCACGGCGGGGATTCTGACGCACTCTCGTGCGCGTGGCGAGAGGGCTTCCGGCGCTCGAGCAGTTTGCTATTAGAGCAGTCGTGCCGAAGCTGCCTTGGCTGGTGGTGCTCCGGGTGGCGGTCCTGATCGCGATCGCGGCATCTGCGGCCCTTCTGAGCGATTACATCGCCGACGCGCCCAGCTTCTGCAGCGCCAGGTCCGGTTGCGCAGCGGTGCGGGCGAGCGCGTATGCGCAGCTGCCGCTGGGCGAGGGCAAGTTCGTGCCGCTGCCGGCGCTGGGGCTGCTCGGCTTCGTCGTGCTGTACGTCACGTCGCTCACCGAGCGGCGCTTGATGCTGCTCGTGGCCACGCTCGGGAGCGGCGTCGCCCTGTGGCTGCTCGCGGTGCAGGCGCTGGTGGTGAAGCAGTTCTGCTGGCTGTGCGTCACCACGGACGTGGCGACGCTCGTGGCGGGCCTGGCGGCCTGGCGCGCCCGTGGGGCCGCTTTCGAGGACGTAGCGCCTCGCCTGCGCAGCTGGGCATGGTGGGGGCTCGGCGCGCTGGCGCTAGCAGGGCCGCTGCTCTGGCCGAAGCTGAAGCCATCGCCCGCCGTGCCGAGCGGGGTGCCCGCCTACTTCGCGCCTGGCAAGATCAACGTCGTAGAGTTCGCGGACTTTCAATGCCCGGCCTGCCGGCGCTTCCACTCGGTGCTGAAGCCCACGCTCGAGAAGTACGGCGATCGCGTGCATTTCGTGCGTTTGAACAAGCCGCTCGCCTCGCACGCGTACGCGTTCGACGCAGCTCGCGCTGCCGTGTGTGGCGAGGCGCAAGGCAAGTCCGAGCAGACGGCCGACGCTCTGTTCAGCGCCCACGATCTGTCGCCCGCCGGTATCGATCGAATCGCCACGGAGCTGGGACTGGACGGCGAGCGCTTCGCCAGCTGTCTGAGCGACCCGGGCACCAGCGCGCGCGTCGAGCGCGAGTTCGCGCTGCTCGTGCCGCCCGAGCTGGAAGGCCTACCCACCACCTACATTGGCGGCAAACGGCTCTTGGGCGTGCGCAGCGCCGAAGAGGTGGAGGACGCGCTCGCGCGCGCCGCGCGTGGCGAAGGCGAGACCGGCGTCTCCGCCTTCGTCTACATCCCCACACTGCTGCTGCTCGCCCTCGCCTTACTGCGGCTCGGCGCGCGCCGTACACTTACTTAAGCCGCTACGGCATGCGCGTGGCCGTGCGCGGTGTTACACTCCTACATGGCCACGTTGTCGAACGATGAGAACCTGGTCCCCGGCGCAGGGCAGGTGCCTTTCGAGGTGTTTCGTGCGCTACCGAAGACCGACCTGCACGTCCATCTGGACGGCTCGCTCAGATTGGAAACGATCCTGGAGCTGGCTCGCCAGCACGGCATCGAATTGCCCGCCATCGACGTGCCGGGGCTGAACGCGGCCATTGGCTGCGGTCGGAATTTCGGCTCGCTCGTCGAGTACTTGCGCGGCTTCGACATCACGCTGCGCGTGATGCAAACGGAGGAATCGCTCGAGCGCATTGCCTTCGAGCTGGCGGAGGACGCGCATCGCGAGAACGTGCACTACATGGAGGTGCGCTACGCGCCGATGTTGCACACCCGGCGTGGCCTCAAGCTCACCAAGGTGGTGGAGGCGGTGCTGGCCGGCCTACGCCGCGCGCGCGAGACGTATGGCATCAAGGCCAACGTGATCGTGTGCGGCATTCGCAACATCTCGGCCGAGTCGTCGTATCAGATGGCGGAGCTGGCGGTCGCCTACAAGGGCCGCGGCGTGGTTGGCTTCGATCTGGCCGGTGCCGAGGCCGATTTTCCGGCCAAACACCACCGCGCGGCCTTCCAGCTAGTGCGCGACAACAACGTCAATTGCACCATTCACGCTGGCGAGGCGTACGGGCCCGAGTCGATCGCCCAGGCCATTCACGTGTGTGGCGCGCACCGCATCGGCCACGGCTGTCGTCTGCGCGAGGATGGAGACCTGCTGCACTACGTGATCGACCATCGCATTCCGATGGAATGCTGCCCGTCCAGCAACGTGCAGACCGGCGCGGTCAAGGACATGGCCACCCACCCGCTCAAGCTCTATTTCGACCTGGGCGTTCGAGTCACGATCAACACGGACAACCGCCTCATCACCGACACCTCGGTGAGCAAAGAGCTGTTTCTCGTGCACACCAAGCTCGGCGTGCCCTTCGTCGATATCAAGAGCATGATCCTGGCCGGCGTGAAGTCGAGCTTCCAACCGTTTCACGAGAGGCAGGCTTCGGTGCGGCGCGTGGCTGCCGAGCTCGAGCGCTACTCGGACGAAGACGGCAGCCTGCTGACCTCGCCGACACTGGAGCGGCCGCGGCGTAGCTCGGCCAGCGTCATCCCTAGCGCCGAATAGCCGAGCGCTTTCGCTCAGAATTGGATGCCGTCGCGCACGTCGCCGGTCATCGCCGACTCGAGCTCGCTCACGGCAGCTTCGATGGCCTGCGAATCCTGCGCGGGCAGCTTGATCAGGAAACGGACGTACAGATCGCCCTGCTTGGCGGCGCGCTTGACGCCCTTGCCCTTGAGCCGAACCTCTTGCCCGCTCTGCGCGTGCTTGGGGATGCTGAGCGTGACCGAGCCGTCGGGCGTGGGCACCTTCACCTTGGCGCCGCGGTGAGCCTCCCCGATCGTGACCGGCAGGTTGAGATACAGGTCGAGCCCGTCGCGCTCGAAGAATGGGTGCGGCTTGACCCGCACCGTGATCACCAGATCGCCGGGCGGTCCGCCGGCCATCGACGGAGCGCCGTGGCCGGCGACCCGCACCTTATCGCCATCTCCGGCTCCGGGCGGCACGCGAACCGTGACTTCGTCGCCGGCGTCGTCCACGCGCAAGCGCAGCTCGGCCCCGCGGATGGCAGACACGAAGTCGATCGAGACTTCACTCGCGATGTCCTGGCCGCGCACCATGTTGGAGCCACGACGCGAGCTGCGGGCACCGCCGCCGAACAAATCGCCGAACAAATCGCCGAAGCCGCCGCCGCCCGAGCCCCCGGCCAAGTCTTCGAAGTTGATGCCGCCGCCGCCGCGAGCCCGACGCGCTCCGGTCGCCTGGGCCGCGTTGCGGTAGGCGCGCGCAGCGGCGGCGTTGAAGCCCTCGCGCATCGACTCCTCACCGAACTCATCGTAGAGGCGCCGTTTTTCGGGGTCGTGCAGCACCTGGTAGGCGCGGTTGACGGCCTTGAAGCGGGCCTCCACCTTCTGGTCGCCGGGATTGCGGTCCGGATGGAGCTGGCCGGCTAACTTCTTGTAAACCTTCTTGATTTCGTCGGCGCTCGCGCCCTTCGAAACGCCAAGCTCCTTGTACAGATCGGTAGCCATCGGCCGCTTCGCAAAGTAAGCGCGCCGGCTCGGCCCCGCAAGTCCCCCGGCGCTAGACGGCGCAATCGACGACCAGCGAGTCGACGTGCTGATCGGCGGCCTGGTCGGTGAAGTCGCCCGTGAAAAAAATCTCGCTGAAGCCGTTGTAGTGGAGGAGCGCTTCCATTTCGCGCGGGAAGAACTGGCGGTGCGTGAGCGGGACCGTCCAGGGCTTGCCCTTGCCCTCGGGCGAAAACTCCATCTGAATCAGCAGCAGTTGCCTCAGCCGATCGTACTCGAAGCGCTCGGCGTAGCGGGTCAGCTCGCCCGTCGTGGGGTGGCGGATGCGCGGGGCCCCGTAAGCCTTGTCTGGATCGCGGCTGAGATCCTCGCCCTGCGGCACCGAAAAGTCGAACACGAAGCGACCGCCAGGCGCGAGGTGCTCACGCACGCGCGCCAGGAACGCCTCCATGTCCCGGCGTTCGTAGAGGTGCATCACGCAATTGAAGGGGGCGATCACCAGCGGGAAGCGCTGTCGCAGGCGAATCTCGCGCATATCGCCTTGCCGAAACGTGACGCGCGAGCGCTGCTGTTTGGGCGCCTTGGCGAGCTGCTCCGCCAGGCTATCGAGCATGACTTGCGACAGATCGATGCCGGTGACTGCGATGCCGGCGCGCGCTATGGCGAGGGCGACGCGGCCGTTGCCGATGCCGTATTCCAGCACCGGGCCCTTGGAACGGCGGGCACGCCGCACGTAGTACTCGACGTCGTGCGTGCGCTCGGCGTAAGTCTTCGTGTAGTAGGCGGCGTCGGCGTAATGCTCGGTCGCCCCGGCATCTCCGACGTGTCCCAGCGATTTGATCTTCACGGCGCCTACCTAGCGCAGCGGTGCACGCCCGGCGGGCGTGCACGTC
>DATDEV010000384.1:0-2210 GCA_036522995.1 Polyangiaceae bacterium | reverse complement strand
GGCCCGGGCGCGATCTGCGAATGCGGCTTCCCCATTTCACCGAGCGGCGGCGTTTGCCGAAACGCCGGCTGCCGCGTCGACAGCGACTGTGGGCCCGGCCTGCTCTGTGCGACTTACGCGACCTTCTGCGGGTACGGAGGCTTCGCCTGTCAGAGCGTCCGCGACCAATGCGCTTCGGACCTCGACTGCGGGGGCATGGGCTCCTGCTACATGGACAGCGTGAGCCCGAGCTCCATTGGACGCCATTGCGCGAGCGTCGATTGCGGCCGGCCATTCTTGATCGAGAGCGTCATGCGCGTGGCCGCTACCGTCCGTGACGACGCCTGGGGCGCGTCGCTCGACGACGAGCCCGACGTCGACGCGCTGAGCGTTTTCGAGCGTGCCACGCAAGCCGCGCGCTGGACGCGGATGGGCCAGCTCGAGCACGCCTCCATCGCCGCGTTTGCCCGCTTCAGCTTGCAGCTGCTCTCGCTCGGGGCACCCTCGGAGCTGGTCGAAGCCTGCACGAGCGCGCTCGCCGACGAAACGGCGCACGCCAAGCTCTGCTTTCGCCTGGCCAGCGCTTACGCGGGTCATGCGGTTGGTCCGGGACCGCTCGACGTGACCAACAGCCTCGCCTCCACGTCGCTCGGCGACATCGTGGACCTGGTGATCGCCGAAGGCTGCTTCGGTGAAACCATCGCCACCCTGGACGCACAGGAAGCAGCCGAAGAAGCCACCGATCCGGTCATCGCCGCGGCTTTCGGCCGCATCGCGAGCGACGAGCAGCGCCACGCAGAGCTCGCCTTCGGCTTCCTGCGCTGGGCGCTCGAGCGCGAGCCGGCGCTGGTGCGTCGCCGTATCGCGGAGGCGATGGAGTCGACCTTCGATCACACCAGCGGCGCGCGCGAGGTCGTCGTGCCCTGCTTGCTCGCGCTGCTGCGCCAAGCTCGCGCTGCTTGATGCCTGTCTTGGTAGCGCTAAGCCGCTACCTGAACCCACACCGTAGCCACGATCCCGGCGGCGCGCGGCCGGCTCAAGCTGTGCCAGGGACGCGCACGAGACCGCGGCGCCTCGAGTCGGAGGGCGCTCGCGCGTGCGCGCCGCGCATTGCGCCGTGCGCCACGCTTGGCACATCGATTGCTTACTCGCTACGCATGACACGCGCGTTGGTGACGAATCGCAGCTCGTTGGCGCATGAGCAGGCATTGCGCTGGGCGCTCTTGGCATCGCTAGGCCTGCTTTCGGCGGCTTGCGGCGGCACCACGCTCGACGACAGCTCGGGCAACCAGGGCGGCTCCGGCAGCCAGGGGGGCTCGGGCAACCAGGGCGGCAATGTCATGCAGCAGGGCGGCACGAGCCAGGGCGGCGGCTCGCAATTCACCAGCTGCAGCGCGCCGAAAACCGACCCGCTCACGGGCCTCGTGAGCTGCGCCGAGGGCTACACACATCGCCCGCTGGCCAAGCAGTGCGGCATCGTCACCAACATCGCAGCGCCTCCGGGCGACGTACCCGTTCCCAATCCGCTGCCACGCGCTGACGGTTCGCTGATGTGCAGCACCGAAACCAGCGCGCTCTGCGACAGCTTCCAGTTCGGCTACTGCGACTTGCAGCAGGACGGCGGCGGTTTGCAGGTTCCGACGTGTCAGTCCGGCTGCGTGGCGGACGCCGACTGCGGCGCTGGCCAGGCCTGCATCTGCGGCGACGCCGAGTCTCCGACGGGCGGCGTCTGCCGCTACGTCTCGTGCCGCATCGACCAGGACTGCGGCAGCGGCTCTTTCTGCGCTTCAGCCGGCCAGGCCTGCGGCGCCGGTACGTACGCCTGCCAAACGGCGCAAGACGAGTGCGCCTCCGATGCCGATTGCGGCACCGGGGTTGGCTGCGTTTACGCCCAAGACGGCGATGCCGGTGCGCACCGCCAGTGCGGTTCCGACGTGGTGTGCGGTCGCCCGTTCCTGGTCGAAGACCAGGCGCGCCTGGCGCCGGTGGTGAGCGGCGGCGACTGGCTCGACCGGGACTCGGCGCTGCCGCGCGTCGATCACCTGAGCTGGGCTGAGCGCAGCGCGCTGGCCGATCACTGGACCCACCTAGGCCGCATGGAGCACGCCTCGATCGCGGCCTTCGCTCGCTTCAGCCTGCAGCTGCTGTCGCTCGGCGCCCCGCCGGAGCTGGTCGACTCCTGCACCCAAGCGCTGGCCGACGAGACCGCGCACACCAAGCTCTGCTTCCGC
>DATDEV010000383.1:0-2972 GCA_036522995.1 Polyangiaceae bacterium | reverse complement strand
TCCGTCGCAGCGTGCGGTCCGAGTTGTGTACGAAACGCCTGGAACCAGTCTTTCGGCTGGAACCAGTCTTTCGGGACGTTGTCGCGGAGCGGCCTACGGCAGCGTGTCGCCGGGGCACGCGCTTTGTTTGGTGCAAAACTGCATGCTGGCGACCGCGCAGCACACCTTGCCGCCGCCGTACATTTGGCAGTCGGCCTGCGAGGCGCAGGGCAGGTAGAGCCCAGTGCCGGCACCGCCGCCAACATTGGCTCCGCCGACCGCGCCGTTGCCGCCTGTGCCGCCGCCGTCTGCGCCACCCCCGTCTGCGCCGGCTGCGCCACCAACGTCCGGCTCTTGGCGGGCGCCCGCAGCGCCGCCAACGCTCGTGCTTTCGCCCGCGCTGTTCGACGGCTCGCCCGCGCTGGCGCCGTTGCCGAGCGAACCACCGCTGGATATCGATCCGCTCACGCCGCCATTACCGCTGCTGGGCGAGTCGTCGTCTCCGCACCCGCCCAAGGTCAGCCCGAACAACAAGCAGCCGCACAGGATCGACTGCTGATACGGCCGACTTGGGCTTCGTCGTTCCATGTCGCTGTCTCTGAGTGGCTACCCAACGGCCATTTTATGTCTCACGCTGCCATTTGGGCCGAGGGCTGAAAATTTTCGTCGTTTGCGGCTTCGAGCAGGTCGTAGCTGCTGGCCGGCTACCCTGGCGCGGCACGAAACGCTCGAGACTCAGCCGCGAAAACGACGTGGAGCGACCATTTCTGCGCCTAATCACGACCGCGCGAGGAACCAAGACGATGAACCTGACTCCAATGACGCAAGCCATTCTCAAAGCCAAAGCCGAGCGAGGCCTGAGCTGGGCGAAGCTCTCCGAAGAGCTCGGCGCCACGGACGTTTGGATCGCTTCCTGTGTCTACGGCGAAAATTCCATGCTGCCGGCCATGGCCGAAAAGCTCTGTGGCTTGCTCGAGCTCGACCAGGGCGCCCGCGCGTTCCTGACGCAGTATCCGGTCAAAGGCAACAGCCTGGGCGAGCGTACGGTTCCGACCGACCCACTGATGTATCGCTTCTACGAAATTCTGTGCGTGTACGGGACCTCGCTCAAGGAGGTGATTCAAGAGAAGTGTGGCGACGGCATCATGAGCGCCATCGACTTCACGCTATCGGTCGAAAAGGTGAGCGATCCAAAGGGCGATCGCGTCCTGGTGCAGATGAACGGCAAGTTCCTACCCTACCGGCGCTTCTAAGGTCGATGCGAGCTCGCCATGCCGTTCCTCCTGACCAACTACCGAGCGGCCAGCGCTCGAGGACCGGCCAGTCCCAGCGCCGCCCCTGGCGATCATTCGATACGGCGATATTTCGCTTCGACCATTTGATAGAACGCGAATGCGACGAGGCCGAGCGCCACGGCTCCGAGCAACGGGGCGCCGAGCGGCGTCTCGCGCATAACGGCGAGCGACTCCCCGAAACCCTTGGCCTGCTGGGCATCCGAAGTGAGTGCCGCCACGAGCAAGAAGGCTCCGGTTACGAGTGACACCACCGCGCGAGCCGCTATGCCGGCGCGGCTGAAGCGCACGACCCAGCGCCGCGTTTGGGGCTGGAGCGCGGCCAGATTCAGCTGCTCATCGAGCTTGGAGCGCCAGCTACACCAAAGTTGATGAAGCGCCAGCGCGAGTAGCCCGGCCCCGGCCAGGACAACCACGCCTTGGCCGAAGGGAGGGGACCAAGCCAAGAGCTCGGCGGTGCCAGAGCGAGCGTTGACGCCGCCGCTTCCCGGCGCGCCGATTCCAAGGCGCAAAGCGTAGACGCCGAGCCCGCCGTGTAAGAGTGCAATCGCGGCCCACTTGAGGCGCATTGCGACGGGCCAATGCTGCCGGTTGCCTTCTGGATCGAGCACGGCCTGGTAGGCGCTGAACGTCGCGTATCCGAATAGCCCGAACGCAGCGAGAAGTACGAGCGCTTGCCCGAACGGCTGGGAATAGAGCTCGGTGATCGCTCCCTGGCTGTCGGTCGTGTCGCCGCCCCGGCCGAAGGCCGCAAGGGCCGCCAGTCCGCCGACTATGAAATAGAGAAAACCGCGTGTAGCGTAGCCAGCGCGCGCCAATGGTTCGACACTACTGGCCTTCCGCCGCACCAATTGCGCGACTCGATCCGCAGCTTGCATGTGTTCTCATCAGCAAGGGCAGTGCCAAACGTCGCCCGGCGCAACTTGCCTCGCTCCGAGGATGTGCGAGGCAACGGCGAGCACGCTGGCTACCGGGAGGCCAGCACCGCTCCGCACCTCCGGCAAGGCACGCTCGTGCGCGGAGGGCCGAAGAGCTGACTCCTCTAAAATACGCTGTCGCGCGGACAATCCTGCTGTTCGAACATGAACCCGGCCTTGCGATGCTGGGTCGCGTACTCGAGACAGCGCGCGCACATCGGAGTGCCCTCGACGTCCGTCTTCGTTGCAAGCCGTCGCGGGTGCTCGCGCAGCACGGCCCCGCGCGCATCCTCGGTATCAGCAGCCGCCGCGAGCACGTCACGAGCCTGGTCGCAGGAAGCGCAGTACTGAACCAGATCGACGGCGGGCATGGCGGTAGTTACCCCCGTCTAGTCGGGTCGGCAAGCTCGTGCCATCGAGCTGAGCCGTTGCAGCCTTGCCAAAGAGTATGCGGGCTGGATATGGGTAGCCCATACCTCACGCTATGAGCGGCCGCACTTCTCACGAGGCGGCTCGAGCCGGCGGTAGCCAGTGGCCTGCATCTTGCTCGCAGTGGGGAATGAGCGAAGCCAAAGACCCTCGAAATTGCGACTGCGAAGCTTGCCGTCGGGATGGCATCCACGAGCCGAGCTGCGCCGTGCATCATAAGCCACCCCAAGCCTGCAGCTGCGGTCGCACCGACCAGAGCAAGGGCGCCGGCTGACGCAGCGCTTGCTAGCACTGGCTGATTGAGACGCTGGCCAACTTGCCGCGTGCCCTCGCGCTCGCTGCGTAGCGCGTGCCC
>DATDEV010000382.1:0-6780 GCA_036522995.1 Polyangiaceae bacterium | reverse complement strand
GATCTGGTGCTCTGCGATTTGATGATGCCGGATGTCAGCGGTGAGCACGTCTTTCAGGCGGTGAGCCAACACACTCCGGGGCTCGTGCCGCGCTTCGTGTTCATGACCGGCGGCGCCTTCACCGAGCGCGCGCAGGAGTTCTTGGCGCGCTTCCCCGGCCGGCAGCTCGAGAAGCCGTTCAACATCGACGAGATCGAAGTGCTGCTGGGCGAGCTCTCCGCCGCCGGCGCCGCCTGAGGGATCGAACAGGAAGGGGGGGAGGGTGGAAGGCGCGCCAGGGAATGCGGAGCATCCCCTGGCCGGGTCTCCCCAACCAACCCCTTCCATCCTTCCCCCCGTCCTGTTGATTCCGCTCGTGCTCAGGGTTGGATGGGGTGCGGTTCGGGGGGCGACGATTGCTCGCGGGCGAGGCGGCGTTCGCGACGGCGCGACGCGAGGATCGCGATCACCAGCGTGGCGATGATGACGCCGAGCGAAATCAGGATAGGGATCTTGTAAACGCCCATCAGCAGCATCTTCACGCCGACGAAGCCGAGCACGATGGCCAGCGCCGCCTTGAGGTAGTGAAAGCGGTGCACGAAGTCCGCCAGCACGAAGTACAGCGAGCGTAGACCCAGGATCGCGAACACGTTGGAGGTGAAGACGATGAACGGATCGGTCGTCACCGCGAACACGGCCGGGATGGAGTCGACGGCGAAGATCAAGTCCGTGACCTCCACCAGCAGCAGCACGATGAACAGCGGGGTGGCCAGCAGGCGCCCGTTCTGGCGCGTGAAGAAGCGCTGTCCGTCGAGCTGGTTCGACGTAGGCAGCACCCGCACCAGAAAGCGGTAGACGGGGCTCTCCAGCGGCGAGCGCTCGTCGTGACTATCCTTGTCGCGCGCCAGCTTGATGGCCGTGAACACCAAGAACGCGCCGAACACGTACATCAGCCAGTGGAAGCGCTCGAGCAGCACGCTGCCGGCGGCGATGAAGCCCGCGCGCATCACCAGCGCACCGAGCACGCCCCAGAACAGCACGCGGTGCTGCAGCACCTGAGGTATTCTGAAGGCGCCGAACAGCACCACGAACACGAACAGGTTGTCGACCGACAGCGCCTTCTCGAGCACGTAGCCGGTCGCGAACTCCGCGGCGCGCTCGAAACCGAACGCATAGTGGACGACGCCGCCGAAGACGCATGCCAGCGCAACCCAGACCAAACTCCAGATGAGCGCTTCCTTCACCTTTACGACGTGCGTGTCGCGATGAAAGACCCCCAAGTCGAGCGCCAGCATCACCAGCACGAAAGCCAGGAACGCAATCCAATAGACGGGGCTACCTACCGACTCCATGCATTCCTTCTTGCGAAGCGCCTACCATGCGAAGCCGCGTCACTTCGTTCCAATAGATAGATCGCATGCGCCGCATAGGTATATCCGATGATAGCGCTTGACGCGCAGGGCGTGCAGGTCATGTATGGAGCCCCCGTGGAGTGGCTCAACTACCACCATTTACTCTACTTCTGGACCGCTGCCCGCGAAGGCGGCGTGACGCGCGCCGCCAAGAAGCTGAGGCTCGCCCAGCCCACGGTCAGCGAGCAGATCAAACGGCTGGAAGAGCTGCTCGGTGGCCAGCTCTTCGAGCGTCGCGGTCGCTCGCTGGTGCTCACCGAGTTCGGTCGCACCGTCTACGGATACGCGGACGAAATATTCTCGCTCGGGCGCGAGCTGATGGACGCGGCCAAGAATCAACGCGGCGGACGCCCGCGCCGCTTGGTGGTGGGTGTGGCAGACGTGCTGCCGAAGTTGATCGTTTATCGGCTGCTGCAGCCGGCTTTGGAGCTGGGCATCGAGCTGGTGTGTCGGGAGGACGACGTGGATCAGCTGCTCGCCGGCCTATCCATTCACGAGGTGGACCTGGTGCTCAGTGAGACGCCGGTGGGCTCGCACGTGGGCGTGCGCGCCTTCAATCACTTGCTCGGCGAGAGCTCGGTGAGCTTTTTCGCCATCAAAGACCAGGCGGCGCGGCTCAAGCGGGGCTTCCCGGCCTCGCTCAATGCCGAGCGCTTTCTATATCCCGAGCAGCAAACCGTGCTGCGGCGTTCGCTCGATACCTACTTCGAGGACATCGGCATCCGCCCCACGTTCGCGGCCGAGTTCGCAGACAGCGCGCTGGCCATGTCCTTCGGTCAGGCCGGCGCCGGCATCTTCGCCGGACCCACCGTGATCGAGCGCGAGATCAAGCGCCAGTATGGGGTCGCGGTGATCGGTCGCGCGCCACAACTGCGCGAGCGGTACTACGCCATCAGCGGGGAGCGTCGCCTGGCGCACCCGGGTGTGCTGGCCATCTCGCAAGCGGCACGGCGCTTGCTCAGCGCTTGAGCGCGACCTTGTGCCCGGGCGTGGGGATCTCGCTGAGCAGCACCGTATCCTCGAACTTCGCCTTCTCCAGCACGCGGCTCGACGCCGCCAGATCGAACGCCAGGCCCCAATCGATGCCTTGCGCGACCGACACGAAGAACGTGCTCGATTCCGGGCAGGCCTTGGCGAAGCGCTCGATCGTTTCACCGGTCATCGACAGGTCCGGGCCGGCCATGCCCTTGGGACGCTTGCCGGCCACGCCGCCCGACAGCTTCCAGACGGCGGTCTGAAAGTCGCTCGTCACCATGGCGACCACGCTGCACGGCGGAGCTGCGGCCTTGGATTCGGGTGTGAAGCGCTGCTCACGGCTATATTCCTGGCGCGTCTCGGTACGGATCGTGATCTTCGTCGGCCCGACCTTGGCCAGCTCTTCGAGGTAGGTCGCCACCCAGGCGACCTTGACCTTGCGATCGACGCTGACCAGCACGTCCTTGCCTTCGAACCAGCGCTTGGCATCCGCGAGCAGCTGCCCGAGCTTGGCGCGGCCCTCGGGGTTTTGCAGCAGCGCGCGCTCGAAGCCGACCTTGGTGCTGACGTTGTCGATCTCGAGCTCTGGTGCAGTCTCCTTCTTCGGGATCGCGCTGGCCGGCGGTGCCGGGATGGGCGCGTCCTTGGGCGGAGCGAAGGGATTTTTCTGCGGCGCTTCCTCGCAGCCGAGCGGCGCCAGCGCCAGCAGGGCACAGGCAACGGCACTGGCCGGTACGCGCCGCGTCAATGCAGGTCGTCGCACAACGGTTCGCTGTGAGAGAGTCGGATCATCGAGGCGCATTCACCCTCCGTGGCGCCCGATTCACGCACGCAATAGTGCGATTGGCAATCGTCGTCGGCCGAGCACACCTCGTGCAGCTCGAGTCGCGGCGTGCAGGCGCCGGTCTCGGCATCCGCCTCGAGCACGCAGCGATCGTCCGGCTTGCACTCGTAGTCAGCCGTGCAGGCGCCGTTCGTTTTCTTGAAAACCACACAATTTTCGCCGTTGCAGTAGTGCTCGCCGTCGCAGACCTGGTCGGGCTGGTCGCAAGCAGCACCCGGCGCTGTCTCCTCCGGCTCCTGACAGGTGCCGCCCTCCGCGCCCTGCTTGCGGATGCAGTAGACGCCCCTGGCGGTGTCGCAGACGTCGTCCGCCATGCAGTCGTCGCCCACGTCAAGGGTGCCTTTCGACAGTTGATTACAGGGGCCCGCCAGGTAGCGCACGATCTGGATCTCTTCGGCGGTCAGGTTCGCGTCGCTGTAGGCAACTTTGACGGCACCAATGCAGGCGTCCGCCTTGAGCACGCTGTAGCTGTCTGGCACCACGCTCAAGCAGAAGTCGCTCTGGCTGGCGACGCAGTGCTCGACCGACGCCGCGTCGCAGGCGCTGACCACGCTGGCCTGGCAGGCCGCCTGGGCCCAGGAGTTACAGAAGCCGGTCCGACTGGCCAGCGGGCTGGGCTCAGGGTCCTTTTCTCCAGAACAGGCGAGCGGCAGGGCGAAGCCGAGCAGAAGCAGCGCTAAGAGGGGCTTGGTCATTGCGGGTTCGACGATACACCGGCGAACTCGTTTTGGTCACGTTAGCCGCTGAGAGTACGCTGCTCGGGTGCTCGGTTTGGCAGCCCTCGTCGCGCCGCGGCTTTCGCGTCGTCCATCGGCCCCGCCGGCCAAGATTCCATCGCCGCTGCAAGCCGCAATCATGTGGCTGTTCACCATGGCCTTGGTCGTGGCGGGCAGCATGGCCGTGTGGCTCGCGGCCGGGCTGATCGCGGTCAGCACCGGGCTTTCGCCCGAGCGAGCGATCGAGGTGCTGTCCGACCCCAAGCGCTCGCCGCTGGTCACGAGCCCGATCTGGATCTCGATCGCGGTGCTGGTCAGCGAAGGCGTCCTGGCGCTTTCGCTGTGGCGCTTTTTGCGCCGGCACCGGCTGTTCTTGCACGAGGTGTGTCCCCTGGGCGTACCCACGCTGCGCGACGTGGTGGGCGCGCTGGCGTGCGTGTTTGGTCTGGCGCCGCTGGCAGGGCTGCTCGCCGAGCTGATGCGGCGGCAAATGCCCCGCGACGTCAACGCCGAGAGCATGGTGGTGGCGCTGGCGCGCGACGTGACGCCGCTCGAGCTCGCCTGCGTCGTGCTGGCGACGGCCGCCGTCCCAGCCGTGGTCGAAGAGCTGGTCTTTCGCGGCGTTTTCACGCGCGCGTTTCTGGGGCGCAGCAACTTCCTGGCGCTGTGCGTGCCGAGCGCCATGTTTGGGCTGTTCCACCTGGAGCCCACCCAAGCCGTCGGCACCTTCGTGCTCGGTCTCGGTTTTGCCATCGCCCGCCTTTACACCGACAGCGTCCTCACCAGCATCATGTGCCACCTTGCGTACAACGCTTACGTGCTGATCGACGTCCACGGCGGCGGGCAAGTCGGTAGCAGCGAGCTGCAGCTGGGTCGCGTGGGCTTGGGCCTTTCGGTCAGCGCGCTCGGCTTCGGCCTGATGGTGCTTCACCCCGGAGAGCGGCGCCGATGAAGCGGCGGGCGCTGCTGGCGCTCGGCGGCACAGTGCTGTGGGCCGCTGCGGCGAGCGCTGCCAAAGCACTCAGCTCGGAGGAGCTGCTACTGAGCGAGCTGTCGCTGCCCGGCGATCGGGCCTTCGGTCGCGCGCTGCTGCTCGTGCCGCGTCAGCTGCCGCCCGAGCCGGAGCTGCTGGTGCTGCTGCACGGCCTGGGCGAGACCCACGACCAGAACGTGGGGGCGCGCGCCTTCGCAGAGCGCTACGGGCTGCTGACGTCGGTAGCGCGGCTTGCCCACCCGCCGCTTTCGCGGCAGAGCCCGGGCCCGGATTACTTCGGCGCCGGCAGGCTCGAGCAGCTGAATCAACGCCTGGTAGAGCGCCCGTTTCGCATGCCGGTGATGGTTTGCCCCTACACTCCCAACCCCTACAAGGCGGGCGGCGAGGCGCTGGTGGCGCGCTACGCCGATTTTCTCGTGGGCGCGCTGAAGTCCGAGGTGGAAGAGCGCGTGAAAAGCCGCTTCCCTGCCTCCCGCTGCATGCTGTCGGGCGTGTCGCTCGGCGGCTACCTGGCGATCGAAGCCTTTCTGCGCAAGCCCGAGCACTACTGCGCGCTCGGCACCGCGCAGGGTGCGTTCGGTCACAACCAGGCCGCACGCTACGCTGGGGCGATTGCTGCGGCCGAAAAACGCGTGGGCCCGAGGCGCGTGGAAATCCTGACCTCGTCCTTCGATCCGTATCGGGTGCCCAATGAGCGGTTTCACGCCCAACTCCAAAAGCGCGGACTTGCATCGCGTCTGCGGACGTCGCCCGGTCCGCACGATCAACGCTGGCTCATCGAGTCGGGCGTGATCGAGATGCTGATCAGCGCCGACGAGGTATTTGCCGCGCAGCGCGGCGCAGCGCCATGATTCGCGGGCTCACGCGTCGCATGCTCGGCAGCGCTGCAGGCGCGGTCGATCGCTTTGCCACCGCGGCTGTCGCGGCGCACGCGGCGCGCACGTCGCAAGCCCGGCCACGGCCGCACGCCGAGCGCGTGCGCGCGCTCGAGCGGCTGGCGGGGAGACTCTGCGAGGACGAGCTGCACGACTTCTTCGCGGCGCCGTCGCCGATCCTGCCCGGCGAGCGCCGCGTGCGGCAACTGGGGCGGGACGGCAGCGTCGACGACCTGTCGTGGCAGAGCGACTACCTGCCGACGGAGCAGGAGATTGCCGAGCGCTATGCTTCGGCGCGCGAGAACGCGGTCGCCGTGGCGCGGCTGTACACACGCGGGCAAGGGCGCCCGCTGGCGATCATGATCCATGGTTACATGGCCGGGCCGTTCGCGTTCGAAGAGCGGATTTGGCCGCTGCGGCGCCTGGACCGCGCGGGGTTCGACGTCGCGCTGTTCACCTTGCCGTTCCACGGCGCGCGCGCTCGCGTCGGGCGCGGCGGCGTGCCCGAGTTTCCGGGGCCCGACGCGCGCTTGAACGTCGAAGGTTTTCGGCAGGCGGTGTTCGACTTGCAGAACCTGGTCGATTTCTTGCTGCGACGCGGCCACGCTCGCGTCGGCGTCATCGGTATGAGCCTGGGTGGTTACACCGCCGCGCTGCTGGCCTCGGTGGAGGAGCGCCTCGACTTCGTGGTGCCGGTGATTCCGCTGTCCTCGCTGGCAGAGTTCGCGCGCGAGCAAGGCTCGCTGAGCGCGATCGCGGAGGAGGCGGCGACGCAGCAGGCGCTGCTCGAGCGCATCTATCGCCGCATCGACCCGGTGGCTCGGCCGGCGCTCGTACCGGGCGAGCGCTGCCTGGTCGTGGCCGCCAAGGCCGATCGCGTGACCCCCACGACTCACGCGCGCCGGCTCGCGATCCACCTGCGCGCGCCGCTCGAGTCCTTCTACGGCGGGCACCTGCTGCAGCTCGGCCGGGCGGAATCCTTCGA
>DATDEV010000381.1:0-9647 GCA_036522995.1 Polyangiaceae bacterium | reverse complement strand
CACACGCATGGCGATTTTCGCGACCTGAGCCACAGCTGGTGCTCGGCCTCGCCGAGCTCGTTCACTGGGGCTTCTGTTCCGATCGTGATCTTCTCGTGGCAAGGTCGGGTTAGGGCGTTCCAGGCTCGCCCCTGCGGTGCTCGCCGAGCCTTGTAACTGCTCTGGAAGCTGAGCTTTTGGGCGGCTGGGCTTTGCACGGCTCGAGCGCTGGGCGGCTTGTGCTTTGGGCGGTTGCGCCGTGGGCGACTGACAACTTCTTGGGTGTGACGGACTGGCCCACAGAATATCCACACGCAGGGAATACTTTCCCCATAAACACGCTAAGGTTCGCGAGTCATGTGGCAGTCGCTCCCTGAGTTCGGCACTGGTGTGATTTACGCCATCTTGGTGGCGGCCGCGTACACGTTCGCGGTCTCGCTGGCGGCCGGGCGGGGTAGACCCCGCCTGCTGACTGCCGCGCGGCTCGGCGCCTACGCCACGAGCGGCCTGGTGCTGTTCGGCGTGGTGCTGCTGGCCTACGCCTTCCTCTCGCACGACTTTCGCATCCGCTACGTGTCGCACTACAGCGATCGTTCGATGAGCACGACCTACCTGCTCACCTCCTTGTGGGGCGGGCAAGACGGCTCGCTGCTGTGGTGGTCGCTGCTGCTCTCGATCTACACGACCCTGGCCGTGATTTGGCTCAAGGGTCGCTACCGCGAGCTGCAGCCATTCATCATCGCTACCCTGATGGCGATCATCGGGTTTTTCGCGGTGCTGATGCTGTTCAGCGCCAACCCCTTCGAGACCAACATCGCCGGTGCGCGCCCCGACGGCGAAGGTCTGAACCCGCTGCTGCAGAACTACTGGATGATCATCCATCCACCGGCGCTCTACACCGGCTTCGTCGGCTGCTCGGTGCCGTTCGCGTTCTGCGTCGCGGCGCTGGCCACCGGGCGGCTCGACAACGAGTGGATCGTCGCCACGCGCAAGTGGATGCTGTTCGCGTTCATGTTCCTGTCCATCGGCAACGTGCTCGGCATGCGCTGGGCCTACGAAGAGCTGGGCTGGGGCGGCTATTGGGCCTGGGATCCCGTGGAAAATGCTGCCTGCCTGCCCTGGTTCACCGCCGCCGCTTACGTGCACTCCACGATGATCCAGGAGCGCCGCAACATGCTCAAGGTCTGGAACGTGTTCCTGATCTGTCTCACGTTCTTCCTGACCATCTTCGGCACCTTCCTGACGCGCTCGGGCATCATTGCCAGCGTTCACAGCTTCGCGCAGAGCGACATCGGCACCTACTTCCTCTACTTCATGGGGGTGATCGTCGCCACCTCGGCCGGCTTGATCGTGTGGCGGCTACCGCAGCTTCGCGGCAAGGCAGAGATCGAAGCGGTGGCGAGCCGCGAGGCGATGTTCGTGGTCAACAACTGGGCGCTGCTCGGCGCCATGACCTTCATCCTGGTCTGCACCATGTTCCCCAAGCTCTCGGAGCTGTGGAGCGAGACGGTGACGGTCGGGCCGCCCTTCTTCAACCGCTGGCTGGCGCCGATCGGCCTGGTCATCTTCGCCCTGATGGGCCTGGCTCCGCTCTTCGGTTGGCGCAAGAGCAGCCCCGGGGCGCTGCGGCAGGCCTTCAAATGGCCGCTGATCGCGCTGGTCACCGGCTACGTGCTGCACACGCTGTTCGGCGGTCGCTTCGGCTACCCGGCCATCGTGCCGCGCGACCAACCGTACGAGGGCATCGCGGGCGTGATCCTGCAGCACCTCGGCTCGCTCACGCCCGGCATCACGGTGGCGCTCGCCACCTTCAACGTGGCGGTGATCGTGCAGGAATTCCAGCGTGGCGTGAGCGCCCGGCGGCGCTCGGCGGACAAGCGCGGTGAGCCCGAGAGCGTGCTGGCAGCGCTGTTCAACTTGGTGGCCAAGAACCGGCGCCGTTACGGCGGCTACATGGTCCACCTCGGCATCATCGGCATGTTCATCGGCTTCGTTGGCTCGGCCTGGAACCTCGAGAAGGAAATCTCGATGGCGCCGGGACAGCGCACCCAGATCGGCGTGTTCGACATCGAGTACCAGGGCACGCGCATGTGCCCCGGCAACCCGAAATGCAGCCGCGAGGAGCAGGCCGACCTGAACAAGCGCATGCTGTTCGCAGACTTCGAGGTGTTTCAGGACGGCAAGTCTTTGGGTCTCATTCACCCAGCCAAGTTCTTCTACGCCAAGAACCCGGATGGCCCGACGACCGAGGTCAGCCTGCTGCAGAGCATGCGCCAGGACCTTTACACCGTGATCGGCACCATCGACCCGCAGTCCAAGCGAGGCACCTTTCGCTTCCACGTCAATCCGCTGGTGATGTGGATCTGGATGGGCGGCATGGTGCTGGTGCTCGGCGCCTGCGTCTCGCTCTGGCCGGAGCTGGCTTTCGGGGAGCTGGGCGCCTGGGCCTACGTGCGCGCGGGGGCGGGCGTGGCGGCCGGCACCGCACTCTCGCTGTGGCTCGCGATGTCGCCCAGCTACGCCTATGCCAGCGTCCGTCCCACAGCGCAGGCCCCACCGCGCGCGGCGCCCGTCGAGCTACCGTTCGAGCGGGTGCTCCCGCCGCTAGCCGCCACCGGGCTGGGCTTGGGGATTGGTGCGTTATTCGCCGCTCGGCGCAGGCGCCCCGAAGGTGTTAGACACGGCGAGCCGCGTGTCTGATCAAGCCCAAACCGATGCTGCCGAGCCTGAAGAGTCTGCCCGCGAAGCGGCGGATGCTCCCGAGGCCGCGCGCCCCGAATCCAAGCCGCTACTGAACGCTCGCTTACTGGGCACGCTCCGCTGGGCAGTCCCGCTAGCCTGGCTTTTGGCAGTGTTCGCCGCCGGCTACGTCTTCGGCGTCGAGCTCGCGTTCTTGGTGCTCGCCGCCGGAGTGCTGGTGCTCGTGATCACGATGCTGTGGTGGAGCGTTCAGAGTCTGACGGGTAGTAGCTCGCTGGGCTTCGAAGAAGCGCTCGGCATGGGCGCCCCGTCGCGAGTCGAGGAAGAGAAACGCTCCGTGCTGCGAGCGCTCAAGGATCTCGAGTACGAGCGCAGCGTGGGCAAGATTTCGCCCGAGGATTACGCAGAGCTATCGACGAAGTACCGCACCGAGGCCAAGCGCTTGATCCAGAGTCTGGACGCAGCGCTCGAACCGGCGCGACGTGAGGTCGAGCTAGCTCTGGACGCTCGTCTGCAGCGCGAAGGAATCTCGCTCGAGCCCGAAGCCACGAGCGACGAGCCGCTGCCCGCGAGCGACGAGCCGCTGCCCGCGAGCGACGAATCGGACGAGCCTGCACCCGACTCGGCGGCAGGAAAACTGGCAAAGGAAGACCGATGACGAGATGGCGCTGGCTCGCCTTGGCCGCGGCCCTTTGCCTGCCCAGCGCGAGCTGGGCTCAGGGCGAGCCCATGCCGGCCGGCCACCCCCCGGTGGGTGGCGCGGCCGCAGCCCCTGCAGCACCGCAGCAGAACGCGGTGACTCCGAGCCCGGACGTCCCGGCCGGCACGATTCGCGTCAAGCTCGTGAACGAGAAGGGCGAGCCGCTACCGAACACTGACGTCAAGCTCGGCATCCTGTTCCAGAAGATCGCCGAGGGCGAACAGCGCAGCGAGCAGCACGCCAAAACCGACGCAGGGGGCCTGGCCAGCTTCGGCGGGCTCACGCAAAGCAGCGACTTCAGCTACCGCATCTCGGCGCGCTCTGGCCCTGCCGAATATGCGTCGGAGCCCATTCAGCTCAGGGGCGGCCTCGGTGTGCTGGCGCTCTTGCACGTGTACCCGGTGACACGCGACCTCGAGGGGGCCAACATCGGAGCGCGGGGCTTCGTCTACGTGGAAACGCGCGACGACGTGTTCCAGTTCGAGGTGCTGTTTCGCGTGTTCAACATGGGCACGGTCACCTGGGTGCCCGACCGCGCCGAAATGAAGCTGCCCGCTGGCTTCAAAGCCTTCAAAGCCGGCGAGGCCATGGGCGACGCGCGCTTCGAGGAAGAAGCGGGACGCGGAGCTCGCCTAGCCGGGACGTTCTCTCCGGGTCAGCACAACGTGTCGTTCCGCTTCCAGTTGCCGCGCGACGAGCACGAGAGCGCATCGTTCCGCTTCGGTTTGCCGCCGCGCACCGCGGAAATCCGCTTCATCGCCGAAGCGGCGCCGACCATGCAGCTCGACGTCGATGGCTTCGAGAGGCCTCAGACCGACGTCAATCAGAACGGGCAGCGCGTGCTCGTCACGCGACACGTGGCCAAGCGTGGTGAGCCTGCTCTGCGCAGCTTCGAGGCGACGCTTTCGGGTATCCCGACGGCCGGCATGGGTCGCTGGATCGCAGTGCTCATCGCGGCAGCCATAGCGGCCCTGGGCGGCGCCGTGTACGCGGGCAAGCTCGGGACCGAAACGCAGCAGCAGCTGCGCCAGCGCGACGCTGAGCGCGCCAAGAAGGTGCTGCTGGACGAGCTCGTCGCTCTGACCCGTGCTCGGCAGGAGCAGCGCATCGGACCGAGCACTTTCGAGAGCGCTCGACGCGCCCTGGTCGAGGCAATGTCCCGGATCGTGTCGGCGCACCCCGAGCAGGCGAGCAAGCCCGGGAAGAAGGGCAAAAAGCCCACTTCGGCAGGCCGGACTCGGCCGAGCGGCCCAGCCTCCACAGCCTGAGGATAACCTCAGGAAAACCCAGGGGATGGCCTTGGGCATGTGTCGGGACAATGCAGCCCGGCCCCCTGTACAGGCAGGTTGTGGGTGCTCGTAGGCAGATGTCCGTCCACAGGCTAGGCGGCGAATACGCTTTTAATTTCCGCGACTTGCAAGCGGATCCCCAGGATCCACAGGGCCTAGTACGACGACTGTAGATCTTAAATTTAAGAGATAAGAGAGAAGTCGCGTGCTCCCCAGCGCTCTCGCGCACCTGCTCCGGGAAGCCGGTCAGAACAACCTCCACGACCGCTCCGTGGCACTGGCGCTTCGGCGGCCACCCGGTTACACGTCGCCCCCCATGCACGTTGTCGTGAGCAAAAAGGACCTGCTCCGAGTCCTAGGGCGATGCCAGGGCGTTGCGGACAAGAAAAGCACCATGCCAGTGCTCGGCAACGTGCTGCTCGAAGTGACGTCGACCAACGAGCTGCGACTAGCAGCCACCGATTTGTTCGTGTCCGTCAGCGGTAAGATCCCCGCCAAGGTCGAGAGCGGCGGATCGATCGCGCTCGGTGCACGCGAGCTGTTCGACCGCGCTCGCATGATGCCGGACGGTCAGATTGCGCTGCAGGTGACTGGCACGCAGGCAGTGATTCGCGCAGTCGGTTCGGCCAGGCGCTTCACGCTGCACGGCGTGCCTGGCGAAGAGTTTCCGTCACTGCCGACCCCCGACGCCAAGGTGCAAGCTGCGACGCTCGATGTCGTGACGCTGGCTGCGCTGATCAGCGCGACGCACTTTTCGATCTCGACCGACGAGACTCGACTGCACCTGAACAGCGCGCTGTTCGAGTGGGACAACGATCGCGTGCGCATGGTCACGACCGACGGCCACCGCTTGAGCAAGCTCGAAGTCTCGGTCAAGGGCAAGCACGAGAGCGCGACCATGCTCATCCCGCTGAAGGGCGTGCAGGAGCTGCGCAGGTTGTGCGAGGAAGCGCTGACCGAGGGCAAGGACGGCAGCGACGCCTCCGAGATCAAGATGGTCCAGAGCGGCCCCAATGCGTTCTTCGAGCTGGCTGGGTTCTCGTTCAGCGTGAAGCTCGTGGACGCGCAGTTTCCGCCCTACCAGCAGGTCATTCCCGAGCAGAGCGAGCGAGTCGTGCGAGCGCAGCGCGCAGCCTTGTCGGACGCGCTACGCGCAGTGTCCGTGGCCGCCAGCGACCGCACGGGTGGCGTGAAGCTCACCATCGGCGATGGCAAGATTCGCTTCGAGAGTGAGAGCCCGGATAGCGGCGAAGGCTTCGACGAAGTACCCGCCGATTACCAGGGACCCGAGCTGACCGTGGGCTTCAACGCGCGCTACTTCCTGGACGTGCTCGGTGCCATCACCGACGAAGAAGTCACGCTCGGTATCTCGGGCGAGCTCGACCCCGCGGTGATCATGCCGGCCAGCGCCAGCGCCAGCCGCAGCTACCAAGCCGTGATCATGCCGATGCGGATTTGATGGGAGCGACGCCGGCACCCCTCCGCTTCGAGAGGGCTCGTCTGGCGAGCTTCCGTAACATCCAGGCTGCCACGCTCGACCCCAGCCCGCGTCTGAATCTGATCTGGGGCGACAACGGGCAGGGCAAGACCAGCGTGCTCGAAGCGCTGTACGCGGTCGCCACCACGCGCAGCTTTCGCACCGACAAGCTGGCCCAGGCGCTGCGCACCGGGGACCCGGAGGCGCGCGTCCTGGCCAGCGTGCGAGAAGCGGACTTCGGGCGCGAGCTCACGCTGCGCTTCGGTGAGCGGAGCCGCAGCGTGGAGCTGGACGGCAAGCGCCCCAAGACCCTGGCGGCCTACGCGGTCAGGACTCCGATCGTGGTTTTTCACCCGCGCGACCTGGAGCTGGTGACCGGCGGCGCCAGCGAGCGTCGACGCCTGCTCGATCGCCTGATGCTGTATGCCGATCCCACCGGCAGTGACGCCAGCCGCCGCTACGCCGAAGCGCTCAAGGAGCGCCAGCGCCTGCTCGAGGTGCGGGGCGTGGGCGCCGCCGAGCTGGGCGACTACGAGCGCGTGGCGGCCGAGCATGGCGCTCGCTTCACCCGGGCGCGCGCCGAGGCGGCCGAGCGCCTGCTGCCCGAGCTGGCGTCGGCGTTTGCCAGCGTCACCCCGCCCGGCCTGGAGCTGATCGCGGCCTACGTGGCCGGCGGTAGCCAGAACGTCCAAGACTTCGAGCGCGAGCTGCGCGCGCGCCGTCCCGAAGACTACCGGCGTGGGCGCGCCAGCTTTGGCCCACAACGTGACGAGCTAGAGCTTCGGATCGCCGGTCGAGCCGCCCGGAGCGACGCTTCGCAGGGCCAGCAGCGGTTGCTGTCGCTGTCGCTGAAGCTGGCGGAGCTGCGCTGCATCGAGGCGGCTCGTGGAGCCCACCCGGTGCTGCTACTCGACGATGTGTCGAGCGAGCTCGACGCCGAGCGGACCGAGGCGGTGCTTTCACTGCTGCGAGCAGCCAGCGGTCAGATTTTCGTGACTACGACCCGCCCCGAGCTGTTTCGGAGTGCCGCATTTCTGCACTCCGAGCGCGCCGATTTCAGGGTCGAAAAGGGCATCGTAAAACGAGCCTAAAAACGCAGCGCGAGCAGCGTGAAAATCTCGGGACGAGCAGCGTGAAAATCTTGGGACGAGCAGCGTGAAAATCTCGGGACGAGCGGCGTGAAAATTCTTGGGACGAGCAGCGTGAAAATTCTTGGGACGAGCAGCGTGAAAATCTTTGGGGCTGGGGCCCCAAAGAACACGAGACAGAACACGAGAAAAACCCAGAAAAACCGCGGGTTCGTGCTTGCTTCGAGGGCGCTTCCAAAGTAGCGTTCCGGGGCCCTTTTGACTACTTCAGAACTGCCTCAAGAGCCCGCTTCTTACGACGCCAAAAGCATCACCGTTCTGGAGGGCTTGGAAGCGGTCCGTAAGCGGCCGGGAATGTACATCGGCGACGTGCACGATGGCTCTGCGCTGCACCATTTGGTGTGGGAAGCCGTCGATAACGCGGTCGACGAGCACCTGGCTGGTTACTGCACGGCAGTGAGCATCATCGTGCATTTCGACGGCTCGGTCACCGTCGAGGACGACGGTCGCGGCATCCCGGTCGGCATCATGCAGGACCGCGGCGTGAGCGCGGCCGAGGTCGTGATGACGGTCCTGCACGCCGGCGGAAAGTTCGATCACTCGAGCTACAAGGTCAGCGCGGGTCTCCACGGCGTCGGCGTGAGCGCCGTCAATGCCGTGAGCGAAACGCTGCGGCTCGAGATCAAGCGCGAGGGCAAGCTGTGGTTTCAGGAGTACCACCGTGGCGCTCCCGTGGCGTCGATCGCGCCCATCGGCGAGACCGAAGGCACCGGCACCAAGCTCACGTTCAAGCCCGACCACGAGATCTTCAGCAATCTCGAGTACAGCTTCGACATCCTGGCCAATCGCCTGCGTGAGCTGGCGTTCCTGAACTCGGGGTTGATCGTCCACCTCTCGGACGAGCGTGGCGAGGGGCGCAGCGAATCCTTCGAGTACAAGGGCGGCATCAAGGAATTCGTCTCGCTGCTCAGCCAGTCGAAGGAGCCGGTGCACGACGACGTGGTGGCCTTCAGCGGCGAGTTTCCGTCGGCCGAGGGCAAGGCGCCGGTGGCGCTCGATCTCGCGATCCAGTGGACCAACTCCTATGCCGAGCAGATCCTCTGTTACACCAACAACGTCCACAACAAGGATGGCGGGACCCACCTCACGGGTCTGCGCACCGCCCTGACGCGCACGCTGAACAACTACGGCACCGCGCAGAACCTGTTCAAGGACGCGAAGAACGGGCTGACCGGCGACGACACGCGCGAGGGCGTGATCTGCGTCATCCACGTCAAGCACCCCGACGCCAGCTTCGACTCACAGACCAAGAGCAAGCTGGTCTCCAGCGACGTGAAGGGCATCGTCGAGAACGCGGTGAACGAGCGGCTGAGTCGCTACTTCGAAGAGCACCCGCAAACCGCGCGCAAGATCCTGGAGAAGGCCGTGCTGGCAGCCAAGGCGCGCGACGCCGCGCGCAAGGCGCGTGAGGTAGTGCGCAAGGGCGTGCTCGACCTGACTACGCTCTCGGGCAAGCTGGCCGATTGCCAGAGCAAAGACCCCACCATCAGCGAGATCTACATCGTCGAAGGCGAGAGCGCCGGCGGCAGCGCCAAGCAAGGCCGCGATCGCCATTTCCAGGCCATCCTGCCGCTCAAGGGCAAGATCCTCAACGTGGAGCGAGCGCGACTGGATCGCATGCTGGCCTCACAAGAGGTGGCCACGCTGATCTCCGCGCTCGGCTGCGGTATCGGTGACAACGGCGGCTTCGACCTGACCAAGCTGCGCTACCACCGTGTCATCCTGATGACCGACGCCGACGTCGACGGCAGCCACATCCGCACCTTGCTGCTGACGTTCTTCTACCGGCAGATGCGCGAGCTGATCGACAACGGCTACCTGTACATCGCTCAGCCGCCGCTGTTCGGCATCAAGAAGGGCAAGAAGGTGCTGTACGTCAAGGATCAGCCGGCGCTCGATCGCTTCTTGACCGAGTCCGGCATCGAAGATCTGTCGGTGCAGGCCACGCGCGGCCCGGCGCTCAGCGGTATGCCGCTCTACAACCTGGCCTCACGCCTCAAGTCGCTGCGTGCCATCCTGACCAAGGTCGACCGCCGCTGTGACGCGCGGGTGGTGGCAGCATTGCTACGCATCGGCGCGCTTTCGCTGGCTGATTTTCGCGATCAAGCCAAGGTGAACGCTACGGCTGAACGGCTGCAGCAGGAGCTGGAGCGTCGCTACCCGGATCTCGTTCCGCTCAGCGTGACCGTCGAGTGGGACAAGGTTCACGGTGCAGGTCGCATCGACGTGAAGTTCCGGCCGGGTGCGGCGAGCCGCGCCGCTTCGCTGGGTTGGGAGCTGGCGGAGTCGGCCGAGTACCAGGAGCTGCTGTCGATCGACGAGGACATCCGCTCGATCGGTCCTGCGCCCTACGT